>JAYWDA010000174.1:0-14837 GCA_043780105.1 Pseudobdellovibrionaceae bacterium
AAGGACAATTCAAATTTACTTGTGGATTTCATGGGGCAAATTGGCCTTCTGAAGGTGTGATTATAGTTCATTAGCCCATCATATTTTAAATAAAAAAGGAATCTATGAAAATTATCTTTCCAGTCTTATGTAGTATCTTTCTGACAATTAATGCAAGTGCTGCACCTGCAATAAATTCGCAGGCTGTGGCAAAATCTTTTGATTTATCCACTCAGGAATCAAATGTCGAATTTACAGCTATCGGTAAACCAAGTCTTATCAGAATTAACGGTACAGGTGGTAAACTAAAAGGCAGCGTTTCATTTGCAAATTTAATTATTGCAGCTGAATTTATTGTTCCTTTAGATACAGTTGTTACAGGTGTTAGTCTTCGTGACAAACACCTGAAAGAAAAATATTTAGAGACCGATAAATTTCCTGAGGCCATTTTACAAATTACAGATTTAAAAACTACCACTGATTTTTTAAATCATGAAGGAGCACAAAAAGATTTGCCTTTTAAAGGAAATTTAAAAATTCACGGCCAGGAATCACCCGTTGAAGGAACTGCAGATATTAATTCTGACCAGAAAAATATTTTTGTCCATGCCCAAACAAAAACGAATATCACAGCCCATAAAATTGATTTGCCAAATTATCTTGGTATTAAAGTAGCAGACGAAGTTGAAATCAAAGTGGATTTCAAGATTAAAAAATAATGAAGTTTTTCTTAAGCATTGTTTTATTATTTTCTGGTTTAAGCGTTTGGGCTTTTCCTGAAAATGTACGTCACGGATACTTCAGTTGTACGGCGTGCCACGTATCACCTTCGGGTGGCGGAGTTCTTACACCTTACGGGCGATCGCTTTCCGCAGAACTGATGAGCACGTGGGGAACTGCAAAAAATTCTGGATTTTTTTTTAGTGATAACGAAGATGAAAATAAAAATCCGCCGTGGTGGCGCGCCAACGTATTTCTGCGTGGAGTGCAAACACGAAGAAATACAGCAACTGTCGAAAAAGCTCAGTTCTTTCCGATGCAAGCTGACTTTGAAGGCGGTATCGATACAGAAAAATTTGCCGTCGTTACCAGCGTCGGTTTTAAAGCGCCCGATTCATCCCAATCAAAAGAACTTTCACAGCTTTTTTCAAGACGGCATTATGCACTTTACCGCTTCAATGATAATTGGTCCCTTCGTGCCGGCAAATTTATGTTTTCTTTTGGCTTAAATGGCCCCGATCATGTGACGGCCACGCGCCGAGGACTTGGTTGGGATCAAGGATCGGAAAGCTATAATTTAGAAACCAGTTATATTTCTGAAAAAACTTCGACAATTTTATCAATCAGGTCAAACTCACCTGGTGAAAACCTAGCCGTCAAAGATAATGGTTTTGCAATTAATGAATCTTATTTTTTAGGAACAGATTCTAAAATTGGTTTAAGTGCTTTTTTTGGTGGTCAAACCCTTTATGACCGCTCAGTGATTGGACCTTATTGGATCTGGTCGATTTCAAAAAATATTTATTTGGATTCAGAAATCTTCTTTCAGCAAAAAAAAATAGAACCAACTTCAGTTACTTTGAACGGCTATGCCACATTTCACCGACTTGGTTTTGAACTAACAAAGGGTCTTCATTTATTTGCACAGTTTGATCGAAGCTTTCTTGATACAAGTGATGAAATGACCAAATACGACAGTTACGGACCGGGTGTTCAATGGCTACCGTATCCACATTTTGAAATGATGGCTTATCTAGGAAAAGAAAAAACGTACGGACAAGAAGCCACTGATTATTGGTGGTTGATGCTTAATATTTATTTATAAAAAAAAGGACTTCAATAACTTGAAGTCCTTTTTTGGTTAACCGCTTTGCACGAAAAACTTTAGTGATTCACGAAAGGAAGTGAGTCACCTAATTCGCCGACCACATCACCTAAGTTGTTGGCCGTTTGTCCGCTGCCAGTTGCTCCGCTGGCTACAGCTCCCCAACATTTAATTCGTTTGGCATTCGTGATTACGCACGCATGATTAAATCCTACACTTAGTTTTGCAGCCGTTACGCCGGTACCCAAATTCACGTTGGCAAGACCCGCGACTTCACCGTTGTTGTCACCGATATTCACGATGCTACCAAGTAACATCTGCCCCGAAGCACCCAAACCAAAGCAGCGGACTCCGCCGGTTGAGTTAATTGCGCAGGTCATCTGATTTCCGCCATACATGAATGTGGGCGTGTAACTTGTTACTTTCACAATCGGTAATGTTGCCATGTCTCCCGCTGCAGATCCCCACGTGTTGGCTCCGTTATCGATTCCTAATTGACCTTTTACGTTTCGGCCCCAACATTTTGCAGTGCCGTTACTTAGAATTGCACATGCATGCGAATAGCCGCCAGCAAGTTCTGTTGCGTTACTTCCTAAGTTGATAGCCGGCAAAGCATTCATATTGGCAACACTTGTTCCAGTTGTAACCGTTGAATCATTTCCGATCTGGCCATAGCGATTGGCGCCCCAACATTTTACAGTAAAATTATCTAAAAGTGCGCAAGCAAAATCAAGTCCGCCCACAAGCTTTGTCGCCGTACGACCCGCACCTAAGATGACTATCGGAAGACTATCACCCATTTGGGATGCAGCGGTTCCACGATTGACAATATCACCAAGTCCCAGCTGGTACGTCGAATTTCGGCCCCAGCATTTTGTTGTCGCATCATTTAAAATTGCACATGACATGTATCCGAAAGCAAATATTTTAGTGGCTGTTTTTCCCGTTCCCAAATTAACCGCTGGAAGGTTGTCACCCATTTGGTTAGCCCCAGAACCATAACTGGTTGTGTTTCCAGTACCTAATTGACCATAAGTATTTTGACCCCAACATTTAACGGCGCCCGTATTCAGCAGCGCACAGTTGTGGTAATAACCCGTTGCAATCGATGTTGCGGTTAACCCGGTACCCAAATTGACGAATGGTAAATTTCCACCCAGTGTTGCGGTTGTATCTGCTAAGTTGGTTGTAGCTCCGTTACCAAGTTGTCCGGACGATCCAAGTCCCCAACATTTCACAGAGCCTTCATTATAAAGTGCACACGTGTGCGTGGCTCCGGCAGAAATGTCCACGGGCTCGATATGAGTCACTGCTGCATCCGAGGTATTAGAAATATTATCTGTCACACGCACAGTTCCGGTGCCTGCAAGTGATGGCGCTGTGTAAACTCCGGTAGCTGGAACTACTGAGCCTGTTCCTGCAAAAATCGAATATGTGTAAGGGGCTGTGCCTAATATAGAAGTAAAAGTCATCGTCGAAAAAACCGGAAGTTTTAAAATATTCGGCGTGATCGATAACGAAGATACAATTCGAACTTGGGCTTGCACAACATTTCCGATTGTGTCCGTCACTTGCACTAAATTAGTTCCGGCAACAGCAGGTGCAACATACGCCCCCGTCGAAGAATTGATTGTTCCGGTGCCGCTGAAAACAGAAAAGGTTCTGGTTCCCACTCCGCCCGTGGCTGTAAAAGTTTGCGTGCCGTTTGCTGCAATTGTTATTGTTAGCGGTGAAAGTGTTAACGCATTGTAAATTGTAATTGCTGTGTCTGCTGTGGCAGCTGTGGGTGTTGCCGTATCTGTGGTTCGCACAGTGGCCGTTCCAGTGGTGGCCGGAGCCGTGTAAATACCCGTGACTGGATCAACCACTCCTAATCCAGCAAAGACTGCGAACGAATACGGAGCAACTCCGCCTATGGCTGCGATTAAAAGATCGGAGCTGATAACGACATAAGCTGAAGCTGGGGTCACTGATAAGGGACCGTTCACTGTCAGTACGGCGTTACTAACGTTAGCTAAACTGTCGGTCACACGCACGTTTGCCGTTCCTGCCGAAACGCCTGTGTAAACTCCGGTGCTAGCATTTATTGTTCCGGGTCCGCTGACAATCGAATACACGAACGGCGATACACCACCCGTTGAAGTAAATGTTTGAGTTCCTGTCGATGCAATGGTTGCAGTTGCAGGACTAATTGCTAAAGCCGCATTTATGGTTACGGACGCATTTGCAGTTGCACCTAAGGCATCTGTCACCCGCACAGTGGCTATTCCAGACGTTGCCGGAGCCGTATACAGACCAGAAGCGGAATTGATTGTTCCCGTTCCTGAAAAAACGGAGTAACTAAAAGGCCCCGTACCGCCTGTTGCACTGAAAGTTACAGTGTTGTTCACGGCTAAAGTTTTGCTGGCTGGAGAAATTCCTAATGTCGTCGTGATCGTGACAGCTGCATCAGCCGTGTTTCCTAAACTATCTGTGGCACGCAAAGTTGCGGTTCCGTTTGACGCTGGAGCCGTGTAAGAACCCGTTGATACGTTGATAGTTCCGCCACCGGTAACAACTGCGTACGTGTACGGAGAAACTCCGTTTGACGCTGTAAATGAAGTCACCGAATTAATTAAAACGACTTGAGATGCCGGCGCAATCGCTAACGCTGCATTAATGGTAACTGTCGCATTGGCCGTTTGTCCTACAGAATCTGTAACCCGAACCGTGGCTGTGCCCGTAACTGCCGAAGCCGTGTAAAGTCCAGAGCTTGCGTTAACCGTACCACCGCCTGCTACGACTGAAAAAGTAAATGGACTTGTTCCACCGACTGCAGAAAAAGAAAAAGCATTATTCACGGCTAAAGTTTTTGCTGACGGCGTAATGCTGAGCGGAGTGGTCACAATCACATTGGCATTGGCTGTATTTCCATAACTGTCTGTAACTTGTAAAGTCACAGAATCATTGATGGCACCAGCCGTGTAGGCGCCCGTTGCTGCATTGATCGAACCACCGCCAGAAAGTTTGGCGTAGGTGTAAGGTGAAATTCCGTTGGCTCCAGTAAAATTTGTCACCGAGTTCGCAAGCACAGTCACTGACGCCGGAGAAATTGTTAGCGCTGCATTTATGGTAACAGTTGAATCCGATATATTTCCACGACTGTCTGTCACGCGCACCGTTGCCGTTCCAGCGGCTGCGGCTGCCGTGTAAAGTCCTGATGCTGAATTAATTGTTCCGCCGCCAGCAAAAATAGAATACGTAAACGGAGAAACTCCGCCGGTTGCAGAAAAAGTAAAGGTGTTCGTGACCGCTAAAATTTTTGTACTTGGAGTTATCGCTAAGGCCGCATTGATAGTCACTGTGGCCGTAGCTGTTCCACCAATACTATCGGTCACGCGCACAGTCGCAGAACCGGCGGCAGCAGGTGCTGTGTAAACTCCGCCCGCCGTGATCGTTCCACCACCTGCAATAACTGCATAAGTGTACGGCGAAGAACCGGCAAGACCAGAAAAAGTCGTCGAGTTATTTACAGCTAACGTAATTGCTGACGGAGAAATTCCAAGACCGTTTGTGATTGTTATATTTGAACTGGAAATATTTCCAAGACTATCGGTCACGCGCACGACGGCAGAACCAGCCGATGCCCCTGCTGTATAAACGCCGGTTGATGCATTCACAGTACCTGTTCCACTAAAAACAGAATACACATACGGAGAAACTCCGCCTGCTGCAGAAAAATTAACAGTACCTGTGACAGTCACTGTTTGTGAAGCCGGCGAAATTGCCAATGCGGGATTCACAGTCACCATGGAAGTGTCCGTCGCACCAAGGCTATCGGTCACGCGCACAACAGCTGAGCCCGAAGCGGCCGGAGCTGTATAAACCCCCGTTGCAGAATTGATAGTTCCTGTTCCTGAGACTATAGAAAAAGTAAATGGGCCTGTACCGCCGACTGGAGTAAAAGTGGTCGTGTTATTAACTGCAACCGTCACAGAAATTGGCGATAAAGTTAACGGAGTTGTGATAATCACATTAGCACTTGCAATGTTACCGATGCTATCAGTGACTCGGATAACCGCAGATCCGTTGGCAGCAGGCGCCGTAAAAACACCAGTTGCAGAATTAATAGTTCCCGTTCCGCTAAAAACAGAAAAAGTGTACGGAGCCACTCCGCCCGTTTCAGAAAATGTCGCCGTGCCGTTCACAAAAATCGTTAAAGACGCCGGTGAAATCGTTAAAGCTGGATTCACAGTCACATTCGAAGTAGCTGTTGCACCTAAGCTATCAGTCACGCGCACAACGGCGACGCCCGAAGCTGCAGGTGCGGTGTAAACTCCGGTTGCAGCATTGATTGTTCCTGTGCCAGAAGAAATAGAATAAGTAAACGGTCCGGTACCACCCACGGCAGAAAAAGTTGTCGTGTTATTGATGGCTAAGGTTACCGCTGCCGGAGATAAACTTAAAGGCGAGGTAATAATGATATTCGCACTGGCTGAATTACCCAATGAATCCGTCACACTAACAACTGCCGAACCATTTGCGGCCGGTGCCGTGTACAAACCGGTCGACATATTAATACTGCCGGCGCCAGATGCTAGCGAAAATGTATACGGAGAAACTCCGCCAGAACCAGAAAATGAAATCGTTGCATTTATAAAAATTATTTGTGCGGTCGGAGAAATTGTTAAAGCCGGATTTATTATGACAGATGAATCCGCAGTGGCACCCAAACTGTCGGTGACTCGAACAACGGCAGTTCCAGAAGCTGCGGGTGCTGTGTAAATGCCGGTTGTGGCATTGACTGATCCGGTACCACTGAAACGTGAAAAAGTATAAGGACCAGTTCCACCAACAGGCGTAAATGTAGCTGAATTATTCACTGCCATTGTGGTTGAAGCTGGTGTCAGACTAAGCGGCGTGGTTATTGTTAAGCTTGCATTAGCAAAGTTACCGACTGAATCAGTCACGCGAACAGTAGCTGTGCCGTTAGTTGCGGGCGCAGTAAAATCCCCCGTAGTGGCGTTAATAGAACCGGTCCCTGTTACAATTGAAAACGTGTACGGACTTACGCCGTTTGTACCCGTAAAAGAAATTGTTGAATTCACAAAAATTGTTTGCGACGTCGGCGAAATTGTTAACGCTGGGTTTACAGTTACTAATGCATTTGCAGTAGCGCCGAGGCTATCGGTCACGCGCACAGTCGCATTGCCAGAAAGTGCAGGCGCTGTGTAAATACCCGTCGAAGGGTCAACAGTTCCTGTGCCAGAAAAAATCGAATAAACATACGGAGCCGAACCACCGCCCGCACTAAATGTCGTCGTATTATTCACAGCTAAAGTAATTGGCGAAGGCGTTATTCCCAAAGCCGCAAAAATATTCACAGCTGCATCCGAAGAATTTCCGCGCGAATCTAAAGCGCGAATGATCGCACTGCCCGGGCCGCTAGGTGCAGTGTAAAGACCTGAGTTGGGATCGATTGTCCCTAATCCGTTGATGATTGAGTAAGTAACCGGCGGCACTCCACCTGTGGTCGAAAACGTTTGTGTCGCGTTCACCGTGCTGCTGTGACTGGCCGGAGAAATCTGCAAGGCTGCATTCACCGTAATAACTGCATCCGAAGTTTGTCCCGAAGCATCGGTCACGCGAACGGTTGCAAAACCAGCCGCACCCGGAGCTGTAAAAACTCCGGTCGTCAAAGAAACAGAACCACTACCAGTAAATAATGAATAACTGTACGGCGCCACTCCGCCCGAGGCTGTAAATAATTGGGTGTTAGAAATAGCTAACGTCATAGAAGCCGGAGAAATCACCACCGCTGTAATTACACCCGGAGTTGCGCTATCTTGACTGGGGGCAAAACCTGAATCGGGCCCTTTGCACGATGATAAAAAAAGCGCTGCAATTATAAAAAATCCATTAATTAAATTGAATGCCTTCATATACGTCCCGCGGTTAGTGTTTTTAAAAACGAGTTTTAATCGTTGTATGAGATATCGACAAAAAATCGTAAAAACTTTAGCTGGTGTCTCATTATGATATTCCGGAAAGCTGTCTTCGAACAGGACTGTCTTATTTCTAGACTAGCCTTAAAGAAAAGTTAGCAAAAGCTCATGCGTTTCGAGGCATTCCTCGTGAAGTACTGCAATCAATTGTTTTATCTCTGTTGGACTGGCTGCACGAACCATAGCGCTTTCAATTGCAGTCGTTAATTCGACCGCTCGTGAAGCTCCTAGATTATAAGTCGTCGATTTAAATCGATGAATGCTGCAGGCTAAGTTTGCGAAATCTTTATTTTGGCAGAAATTTTTCATTTCTGGAACTCGGGCCGAGACTTCAACGTCAAAGATGTTCACCAGTTTTGTGAATAGCGCCTTTGTGGGATCTAGTTTTTTAAGCTCCGTAATCTTTTCTAATTTAATGCGGGGGAAATTCAGTTGGATATCGCGCACGATGACTGAAGTTTCAAAAATAAAATTATTTCCTAGTTCTGAAATCATAAATCCACCTCGGATGCATTATTATTACTTAATCGGTAGCCACCTTGACTGACCGTTTGTAAATAATTTGAACACGGACCAAGTTTTTTTCGAATCGAACTGATGTGACGATCGATCGTACGGCTTTGAAAAAATTTACGTTTCCAGGCGGCCAGCGCCAGTTGTTCACGCGTTCGAACTTTGTTGGAATTGGTCATCAGACATTGCAGTATTTTAAATTCAATCGGCGATAAATTTAAAGGACTCATTTGATCACCTGATTTTAAGCAAACACTTTTAGCCTCAGCATCTAAAATCAAATCCCCTAACTGCTGCGCTTTATAATTGGCAACACTTAGCTCTTCGGCACGTGCTAGATGGGAATCTATGCGTGCCAAAAGCTCGGCCGAAGCAAAAGGTTTAGTTATGAAATCATAAACTCCCTCAGAAAAACTGCGCACTTTGATCGGAATGGCCGATTCCTGCGTCAATAAAATGATCGGAATACTTGATAAATCTTCGGCGCTTTTAATAAACTCGATCAACTCGAAGGCATCACCATCTGGAAGATAAAAATCTAATAAAATAAGTTCGGGCTTTTGCTTCAGTAAAAGATCTTTAGCCCTGGTGATCGTTGCTGCTAATTCTAAATGAAATTTAAAAGCCAACGCCTGCGTCAACATAATCTGACAAGTTGGCTCATCTTCGACAATTAAAATTCTTTTTCCGTTACTCATTTTGCTATCCTTTAAAATCAAGCTGCATGTTGATTACGAACGGTGACTTTTTTAGTTGTTTCTTCAACGGATCCAAGTATCGAAGAAAATGGTAAACTTTTATGCCAGTAATTAACTACAAAAAAATGTGAAACTTCGGGAATGTTAAAACTGCCTGGTGGCATACTTGTGCAAATCACCACTGGTATTTGACGTTGGGGCTGGCCCACGCGATCGGCTTTTTGTAAAAGTAAATCAGCTGCAACCAAAAACTCGCCACCCTTCATGTAAGGTAAATTCCAATCCAGAATTAATAAATCATACCGATTATCTACCAAGGCATGCAAAGCTTTTGTCGGCAGATCGAAATGGTTTACTTGGCAGCCATGGGACTCTAACGTGGCTTTTAAAACAACCGATGCCGCAGGATCATCTTCAACAATAAGGGCTTGCAGTTTTCGTTTTGGCAGCGGCAGTATGGCGCGGCTGACTTCTGTGTAATAATCATATTCGCCCGTTCTATCAAAATGAAATGTTTCAATCGACCACTGCAGCTGATGCATTCTTAAATCATTTTTAAAATCACTGAGGCCACCTTGTAGGGCTTTCTCGAAAGTCACAGCACTTTTTGAAGTGGCCACGTGACCACGCGTGTATCTCATCGACAGATCAAATGTCCAGTGTCGATCATTGTGCTTTGAAATAAACAGTTTAATTTGTGAATGATCAGGAAATCGCTTCACTTCAGCTTCCAGATCCTGCGTGATCCGTTCCCGCATCACGTCCGTGATTTCGCAGTTGCTAGTTAAAATTTGTAAATTCATTTCAGTTTTCATAATCTCTCCATTTTCTTGATATCAATTGCTTAAAATAATTATCGGAAATGAAAAGTTACGAAAATGTGAAAAACAATAAAGTACATGCGAAAGTCGATGGGCCTGTTAGGCTAGGTTTGTGAACTAAAATACGTTGTGGGCACCGTGATGTTTTTTTTCAGTGGAAGCAATGTCTGGACCAATAATTTTGATTCCAGCGGCTTCGTTAAATAGTGCGTAAATCCACTGGCTAAAGCCCGGTCACGGTCTTCTTTCATCGCATGCGATGTTAGCGCAACAATCGGAGCCTTAATGCCCGCCGCACGCAATTGCGCCGTTGCACTAAAACCATCAAGGTTTGGCATTTGCACATCCATCAAAATCACGTCGTAAGATTTTTTTAAAGCCAAAGCCACACCGAAAATTCCATCAGCGCCAATATCAACGTTCGCACCGGCTTGAGTCAGATAAGTTGAAAATAATAATTGATTATCGTCCGAATCTTCGACCAATAAAACATGCAGCCCGGTTAATACTTTTTCTGGCGCCACTGGGGTTTCAGAATCTTCCAAAAAGATGGGCTCTTGACCAGCTGCTAACAACGCATCATTTTTTATTATCAACGAAAAGGTACTGCCCACATCAAGACGACTTTCAACTAAAACTAAATCTCCACCCAGGGCTTGCGCTAATTTTTTAGAAAGGCTTAATCCTAAGCCAGTTCCGCCAAACTTACGAGTGGTGGAACTGTCCGCTTGCACGAAGGGTTGAAAAAGCTTGAGTTGATTTTCTGGTGACAGCCCAATACCTGTATCTTTAATTAGAAACTGGATCATCGAAGATTCAGGTTCATTTGACAGTTCTTTATCAGTGGCCTGTGCACTGACGACTAATGTCACTTCGCCAGCGGCGGTAAATTTTAAAGCATTGCCAATAACATTTATTAAAATTTGGCGCAGACGCATTTGATCACTAATAACGAACCACGGACAATTATCATGAAAAGAAAAAGATAACCGCACATTTTTGTGACTGGCCTGCAGTTCAAACCCAGTCAACACTTCAGAAATTAATTCACGCAAAGAAAAATAAGTATTTTCTAGTTCTACGACACCGGCTTCAACTTTCGAAAGATCTAAAACTTCACCAATTAATTTTGTTAAGTTCGCCGCATTTCGTCTAACGGTGTTTAAAAAACCTTCGCGTTCTGTATTTGATAAATGCGGATTCAAAGCCAATTCAGAAAAACCTTGAATAATTCCAAGCGGCGTTCGAATTTCATGACTCATGTTCGATAGAAAGCGACTTTTCGCAAGGTTTGCAAGCTCGGCCTGTTCTGTGGCAGCGACCAGCGCTTCGTTTGCTGATTTCAACGAAAGGGCCCGACCATCGAGTTCCTCGTAAAGTACCACGACTGCACGATTGGTTTCTGCCAATTCTTGATAAAGTTTAGATAGTTCTTGTTTTGCCAAACGCACTTCTTCCAAGGCCATAGATAATTCGCGGTTTTGATTTTGCAGCAGCTCGAACGGATTTGATGCCGGAGTGCACACCAATGCGGTAATAATTTCTTTTAAATTTTCAGTTTTTTCTTCTGAAACAAAAAGGCGTAACTTTTTTCCGATCGTTACTTTTGTTCCGTTTGGACTTGTTTTAACATCAAAATAATCCATCAATTTTTTTGCACCCATCAGCCCCAGACCCATGCCGCTGGTTGAAGAATAAGTGCCTTCAAGGATTTTATTGATCGCAAGGATTCCCGGACCTGAATCTGAAACAACAATATAAAAAAACTGAGGCCGTTCCGAAGAAAAATAATATTCTAATGTGCCCGTTTTGGCGTACTGAAAAACATTTCGGGCCAGTTCAGAGACGGCTGTTGCAAATCGAATTTGATCTTGGCTATCAAACCCAAGCTCGGCGGTAATCATTTTTGTTTTCTGCCTTGAAGTCACAATATCTGGCTCGAAACGAATAGCTATTTTAAATAATAGCTCTCCAAGGCTCACTGCGGTCACTTTTTTCTCCGAACCACAACAACGGTTGTGTCATCGGTTTTTCGGTCAAAATCACGAAGTAATAGCGCTGCAAGTATGGCTGGATGTTTGGTGGTTACCCCCGGGTATTGTTCTAAGCTCCACCGGCTACTTAATCCATCCGAATGAAATATAAAATAATCATTTACTTTCCACTGATCATTCACAGACTTTGCTGCATTTATTCTTAAACCTGCAGTTCCATTCTGCGAAGTAAGTACTTTATTTTTTAGCGGCGAATGCAGCACGGCAAAAATATTTCCAACGCCCGTGTAAGAAATTGAATCACCAACTGTCGAAAGTAAAAATACCGCAGCACCGCGAGTGGACTTTAAATCCAAATGAATTTTATTTAATACTTCAGTCACCGGAGCTTGATAATTTTCAGCAAACACATGCAAAGCCTTGATCGACGCATGATTGGCTAACGGTCCATGCCCAAGACCATCGACGATTGTCACGGCCAGACCCGTCTTTGTTTCGTGCACGCACCAACCATCTCCGCTGATCAGTTCACCCGTCATCGGATTATTAATTGCACCGATTTCAAAACTGTCTGATTCTTTTTCGGTGCCAGGATCAACCACTGCACTTTTTGAATTTACTCGAGCTAGAATAACAGTTCCAGATCCAATCACTGAATAAATATCAAAAATATCCGATTGTCTTTTAGCGGCCCCTAAGCCCGTACCTAATGTTTTACCTGTGGTAAAACCATCTTGAATAGTTATCGAATCATCCATGCCAGGACCAGAATCAACAGATAAAATTTCAATTCCTGCTTCTGTTTTCGTACTGTATTTGCGAAAAATTAAATAAGATTTTTTTGCGTAGCGAACCAAGTTATTACCAAGTTCATTAACGATAATTCCGACGCGACCAGATCTGGTTTCATCAAAATCTAAGTCCGCACATAATACCAATGCAAACCGACGAGCTTCACCAACTTGGCTGGTTTCATCAACGGCAAAGCGATAACTGGTGTGCTCGGGATTATTTCCACTTAATGACTGTAACACGTGTTCCTTTTCCAATCTCGGTTTCCAAATTAAATTCATCCATCAACCGCTTTGATCCTGAAAGACCTAAGCCCATTCCGCCAGCGGTTGTGTACCCATCGGTTAATGCCAGACCAGTATCCTTGATTCCGGGACCTTTATCAGCAAATACCAGTCTTAATCCAGAGCGTAAAATTTCGCGAACGGGTTTGGTAACGACCGAGATTTCCATTTCACCGCCACCGCCATGTTGCACAGCATTTCGTGCAAGTTCGCTGGCAGCTGTTGTGACTTTGGTTTGATCAACTAAGCTAAATCCCACAGCAATAGACCAATCACGCACTTTTTTTCTAACGAAAACGATATCTTTATCTGTCAAAACAGGAAGACATTCAGATTTCATAAGCTCCATCATTACAAACTAGGTTCGTGGTGCTGACTCTCGTGCAAAGATCCGTGCCGAATAGACTCGTTGGAATCTACGGTAGTTTCTGACTTTAAAGATAAACCCAATAAGGCCATACCGCGCTCGACATCCAACGCCGTTTTAATTCCTGTCAATGACAAACCCAGTTCAACCAAAGTGATGGCAACTGCGGGCTGCATTCCAACAACGACAGTTTCAGCGTCTAAGATGCGCGCCATCGTTGCAATTCCAGAAAGCATTCTGCCAATGAAAGAATCTACAACATCTAAACTTGAAATATCAATCAACACGGCCTTTGCGCCCGTATCGACGATTTTGTTTGTCAGATCTTCTTGCAACGACATCGCCAACTGATCGTGCAAATCCACTTGGATCGTCACAAGAAGAAAACTTCCCATTTTTAAAATTGGAATGCGTTCCATTTAAGCCCTGATCTCTCGGGGTGGCTGCGTGCTGTTGTTCGTGATGGCAGGTAACGCTGCCGTTTTGACAACAGATTTTCCCGAGCGCTTCAGCGCCACAATAAAAGCATCAGCTAACGTCGCCTTCGTAGTCACTCCGCCTAAATCGATTCCTAAATGCACAATTGTCGCCGCAATTTGTGGTCGGATACCACTGATGATGCAATCAGCACCCATTAATCTTGCGGCCGTAACTGTTTTAATTAAATACTGAGCGACCAAGGTATCCACCGTTGGCACTCCGGTAATGTCAATAATGGCAATTTCACTTCCCGTTTCAACAATTTTTTGCAGTAAACTTTCCATCACAATTTGTGTTCGTGAACTGTCCAAAGTTCCGATCATTGGCAGCGCTAAGATACCATCCCATAATTTTATAACTGGCGTCGAAAGTTCTAGCATTTCTTCTTGCTGGCGAATGATCACTTCATCCCGAGTTTTCTGATAAGCTTCCGTCGTGTAAAGACCTAATTGATCAACTATCGAAGTCACTAACCACGTTTCATCGGCAAAACTTTGTGGAGTCGTACTTAATTCTTGGCGCAATAAATTAAATAAGGGACGTTTCAATGAAAAAACAAATATAGCTGTCTGGCTTGGCGAAAAACCACGAAGACCGCGCGACTTAGAAATTTCGGAAAGCATTTTTTTAACAGGATCCCAAGCCGGAGCCTCAATCCCTTCGGTGTCAGTCACGTGAATAGCTTCAATAAAAATTCGAAAAAAATCGTGGCACTGAGTTTTAATTTCACCTGCTGAAATTTTAGATGAACCAACCCGGGATTGCTCGGCCGTCCAAGCCACTAAAACGCTTTCTTGATGTTTCTGTAAAAGTGCCGCCAGCTGTGATTTTCGTTGTGTCAATTGCAACCCCTTTGTTTGTGAAAATTTAAAATTTGTTTTTATTCCAAAAAAATAATATCGAGTAAATGAAAATGTGTACAGAAAGATTTTCTGGGAATCTTATGGAAAATGTTAAGAAATCTTAATTTTCAAAAAACTCACTTTAAGAAAATCAAGCTGAGTGAGTTATGTACATTGCGTTATTTACCGTCAAAATTTTTCAAAGAACACAATTCCACATCCGTTAAAAAGGTCTCGGTTTTGCATTCCTAAATCATG
>JAYWDA010000175.1:0-5981 GCA_043780105.1 Pseudobdellovibrionaceae bacterium
TAAGTGCTTTGATAAAGTTTTTGATGAGTTTTAAAATCCAGAAGCTGTTGCCCATGATAAGACGCACGGATGGCCGCATAGCGATTGAGTTTTAACAAATTTCCTTTTTTGCGATCGATCACAAGGCCACGAACGGCAAAATTATAGTCGAACTTTAATTTTCGAAGACTGTCGGGATAACCATTTCGAATCAGCTTATCAATCATTTTGGAATGCGACAGGCGCTCAAAGTTTTCGCTATTATAGCGAATCAACGTGTGATCCATATCTAAGCCAATGTAGCGGATTCTTTTAAGATTTAATGTTCGATTAATATAAACTCGGCATTTACGATCTGGCATTCAGTGCTCCTGCGTCTAAGTATTTTAGTTTACCTTAAATTTGCTGACGCCAGCAAGGGAATCCACGTAGGATAACCCATGCTTTTAGAACCCACCCTCAGTCCTGAACAGCAGAGCGCGCTTTCGGCCCTGCAATCTGGCGAAAATATATTCCTGACTGGCGGCGCCGGTTGCGGTAAAAGCTTTTTGATCCGAGAGTTTATTAAAGATCTAGACCCAAAAATATTTCCGATTCTGGCCTCGACAGGAACCGCGGCGGTCCTATTGGGTGGAAGAACTTTCCACAGTTTTTTTGGCCTAGGAATTATGGAAGGCGGCCCTGAGGCCACGTTCGAACGAGTGTCCAAAGAACCCAAAATCTTAGCGCGTTTAAAACGCATCGAAGGTTTTGTGATGGACGAAGTGTCAATGATTCCAGGTTCTGCTTTCCGCGTTGCTGAAGCGCTGACACGGCTGGCTCGAGAAAGCACTTTGCCCTGGGGCGGCGCCCGAGTGATTGCTGTGGGTGATTTTCTACAGTTACCACCGATCACTCGCGGCGGACCCCGAGATTGGTGTTTTTTAGATCCCGCTTGGACCTTTAGCGGCTTTCAAAATATCCGCCTGACCATCAATCACCGTGTCGAAGACAGCGAATATTTAAAAATCCTCGATAGTTTGCGTTTAGGCAAAGTCACAGCCGAAGCCAAAGAATTTTTAGACGCTAAATTAAAACCCCACGACGAAGAGTGGCCGGGAACGCGTCTATTTCCCTTAAGAAAACAATCTGAAGAGTATAACAATAAAAAACTGAATGAACTTCCAGATCCCGAAGTTCACATTGATTCAATTTATTTGGGACCAGAAAAATTTATTGATGTTCTAAAAAAATCAGCACCTGTGCCGGAACGTCTGACATTAAAAATTGGTTGCCAGGTGATGTTTGTACAAAACGATCCCAATCGCCGCTGGGTGAATGGCACCAAGGGCGAAGTCGTCGATATTTTGCCAGATAAAATTGTTGTTAAAAAATACGAAGGCCGCAACGTCACGACTGAGAAAAGCAGCTTTTCAATGATGGATGCGGAAGGCAAAGTCGTGGCTTCGGTGATTCAATTTCCTTTAATGCTGGCTTACGCGACCACCATTCACAAAAGCCAGGGTGCGACTTTGGATGAAATTTGGTGTGACCTTGCTGCCCTTTGGGAGCCTGGCCAAGCCTATGTCGCTTTAAGCCGGTTACGCACAGGGCACGGCCTGCATTTACTGCGCTGGCAAGCTAGATCAGTGATGGCTGATCCCCAAGTCTTGCGTTTCTATCAAGGAATCGAGTCTGGGCTTGATTCCTTCGATTTATCAGTTTAATTCATGATTCTACATTGAGGAGGCCGCATGGCTCAGATCACTGAACAAAATCCAGTTGGCATTAACGGCGTTGATTTTATCGAATACGCGGGCCCCGAAGCAGAAATGCTTGAGAGCTTATTTACTCGAATGGGTTTTCGTGAAGTGTCCACAGCGGCAGGAAAAGATATTAAACTTTTCCGCCAAAATAAAATTAATTTTATCCTGAATATGGAGCCAAAAACTTTTGCAGCTGATTTTGCAAAAATGCATGGCCCCAGTATTTGCACGACGGGCTGGACAGTCGTTGATGCTGAACACGCATTCAAAACCGCGGTTGCAAGGGGAGCACGACCTTACACAGGAACAGACGCACAAAAAGGTGCCACTCATTTCCCAGCGGTTTACGGCATCGGCGATTCATTAGTTTATTTCGTCGACGCGAAAAACCATCAAAAACTTTATAACGATGTTTTCCAAATTAAAGAAGAAGACAAAGCTCCGGCCGGTCACGGTTTGATTGAAGTGGATCACTTCACAAATAATGTTCCCAAAGGTGAAATGCAAAAGTGGTGTGAATTCTACGAAAAAGTTTTTAACTTCCGCGAAACCAGATATTTCGATATCAAAGGAAAGTCGACGGGGCTGATTTCAAAAGTGATGCGCTCGCCCTGCGGAAAGTTTTCGATTCCTATCAACGAACCTGGCGAAGGAAAAAATCAGATTCAAGAATACTTGGATCAATATCATGGTTCAGGAATTCAGCATTTGGCGATGACGACAGGTGATATCATCGAAACTTTAGAAACAATGAAAAGCAGCCAGATCGAATTTTTGTCGCCACCGCCACGAACTTACTATGCCATGATGAAACAGCGCCTTCCCCATGTGATTGAAGACTTAGATCGATTAGAAACAAATGCGATTCTTGTGGATGGCGATCACGATGGTTATTTGCTACAAATTTTTACTAAAAATGTGATCGGTCCGATTTTTTATGAATTAATTCAAAGAAAAAATCATTTCGGTTTTGGCGAAGGAAACTTTCAAGCTTTGTTTGATGCCATCGAAAGAGATCAGCAAGAGCGCGGCTATCTTTAAGCCCAGGAGGACTTTATGTTTCATCATTATGCTCAAGGTCGTCACACCACTCAAGGCCACAAGGGAATTCCCGAAGGCCACTTCGAAGAAGAACAAGGTCGTAAAGGATTTTTCGGCCAAGTCTCTCATCTGATCAAGCCACAACCCAGCACTCGTTGGGTGAATATCGAAGGCCCACTAAAACCCCATCTTTTTGATTTGGTTGAAATGCCAAAAAACTTCGGCGCCTGGCAACGAGTCGTTCACAATAACGACTTAGCTGTTTACAATTTATGGCTGCAAAAAAAGCCAGTGGCCGATTTAACGGCATTAAGAAATGCTGATGGCGATACTCTCTATTTTTGCCACAAAGGGGCGGGCGACGTCTTAACCGAGTACGGACTTTTAAAGTTTAAAGTCGGCTCTTACATCAATATTCCAAAATGTGTTCATCACACGATTGTTCCGACAGAGGACACTAACTTCCTCGTCATTGAATCTAAGACCAGCTACTTCCGCGAACCCGATCGCGGCATGGCTGGAAAAAATGCATTCTATGATTTGGAAGCTTTGGGAAAACCAGATTTGGCAGCTTTGCATACAAAAATAAAAGAGCTAGGTGCCAATATTTTAAAAATTGATGTGAAGCGCGCCGATCAAAAAACAATTTTCACTTATTCTGAATCTGTTTACGACACCGTCGGATGGAAAGGGGATATGTTCCCGTTCACTCTGCACATCAGTGATCTGATGCCAATGATCAGCCCGCGCGTCCATTTGCCGCCCTCAATTCATACAACGTTTGTAGCTAATGGTTTTGTCGTCTGCACTTTCCTGCCGCGACCTTTGGAAACAGACGCTGATGCTTTAAAAGTTCCTTTTTATCACCAGAATATGGATTACGATGAAGTCCTTTTTTATCACGACGGGAACTTTTTTAGCCGCGATAATTTGCATGCTGGGATGATGACAGTTCATCCAGCAGGATTTCCCCATGGCCCACATCCAAAAGCCGTAAAAGGTGTGGCCACAAAAACTCATACGGATGAAGTGGCGGTCATGATCGACACTTGGCAACCTTTAGAAATTGACCCACAAGCAAGTAAAGTCGAACTTCCAGATTACTGGAAATCTTGGATGAGCAAGTGACCGTTCTTGAGGCGATGAAATTAGCCATCGCTGAAGCTCGAAAAGGTGCGCCTTTTGTCAGCCCGAACCCAATGGTTGGTTGTGTTGTCTTAGATTCTGCAGGGAATTTTTTAAGTTCTGGTTATCACAAAATTTATGGCAGTGCCCATGCGGAAGTAAATGCCCTCGCAGGTTTAATTTCTGAACAATTAAAAGACGCTCATGTTGTTGTGACTCTTGAGCCCTGCGCTCACCAAGGGAAAACTCCGTCCTGCGCAAAAACTTTGGCCGCGCTTTCCATAAAAAAAATCACCTACGGATTGATTGATCCAAATCCCCTTGTTGCCGGCAAAGGTGCTGACATTTTAAAATCAGCAGGAAAAGACGTCGTTCTATTTTCAGAACTCCAAACCGAGCTTGAAGAGCTTTGCGAAATATTTTTAATGAATCAGCGAAAGCAAAAAATATTTGTGGCGATCAAAGTGGCAACAAGCCTTGATGGTCAGATGGCTCTGCAATCCGGTGAAAGTCAGTGGATTACAGGGGAAGCCGCCCGCGAGCACGCACATTATTTAAGGTCCTGCTACGATGCGGTCATGGTTGGAGCGGGTACCATTCAAAAAGACAATCCGTCGCTGAATGTTCGCCATCCCGAAGTGAAAAAAGAAAACAAAGTGGTCATTTTAGATCCGCAAGGATTGCAGCTTAAAAATTTCTCTCAGCTTCGTGTTTCACAAACTCATGATTCCAAAAATATTTTTTGGTGCGTTAGCGAAGAGGCGCAAATCTCAGCGATGGATCAAGGGCCACAGATATTAAGGATTAAAAAAGACGAGCGTGGTTTTCAATTAGATCATTTAATGACTGAACTTTGGAATTCTGGGATACGCTCTTTGTTTGTCGAAGGTGGGGCCCAGACTTTTGCAGCCTTGATTGAAAGCTCGTGGGCGCATCGACTTTACATTTACCAAGCGCCGCATGTGATCGGAGCGGGCGGGGGCCTTTCTTGGACTCACGATCTTTCAATTTCCCAATTAAAAGATCGCTGGCAGCTGAAGAACTTAGCTTATGAAAAAATCGGCGATGACCTGCTGATAACTGCCCGATTCCTTGATTAAAGTCTGGGTTTTCCAAGTAAAGGGTTTACTCACCATATAAATTTTATACAGAGTGCCGGCTGGTTTAGGGCTGTGCTTGAGATAAGCCTATTGATCCGTTGCATAAAGTAGGATTTTTTAACAGCCCTAGAAGCGCGTTTTTCTTTTTGTTATAATCATGGAATGAACGACGACGGCAGTAAAACGGGAACAAATTCCTCAAATTCTTTGGTTAATAATCTTAAAAACGAATGGTCTTTGTTTTGGAACAGTCTTTCTGGCGACTTTGTTGAAAGTGAAACAGAAGACCCTTTTAAGACAGGAAAAATCCAAGTTTTATCCCTTGAGCAAATTCGCGATATCACAAAAGCCCTTAGTAAAAACCGCAAACTGGTGAATCAAAAAATCGAATCTTTGAACAAGGAAATCGAACTTAATTCTGTGAAATTAGAAACCGTTCGCTTAGTCGGTGCCCATGATGACGACATCATCCATCGGATCAACGACCTTTCAGATCAAGGCCAAGTCCTAAGCCAAGAATTATCAAAAATAGACGAGCGTCTTAAGATTATTCACACCACCGAAGAAGAGCTGCGCAAAAACAGCGAACCCGCTTAATTTCTGTACAATACTTCTAAAACAGCGTTAAAATTAGAAGTATGATTAAACGACTTCTAAAGCCCTCATCTGCTAGCAGCTTCTTTTTATTTGGTCCACGTGGATCAGGTAAATCGACCTTGATTCAGTCCCTCCCTTTCCTTAAAAAAGCTCTTCTTATTGATTTGCTTAAACCTCAGGTCGAAGATCGCTATCGTTTGAATCCCGATCTTTTAGAAAAAGAGGCTTCGGCGTTAAAGCCAGGTTCATGGATTATTATTGATGAAATTCAGAAGGTACCAAAATTACTTAACCTTGTTCATTTCCTCATTGAAGAGAAAAAAATTAAGTTTGCGCTGACTGGATCCAGTGCCAGAAAGCTTAAGCGCGGTTCTGCAAACATGCTGGCCGGACG
>JAYWDA010000176.1:0-7242 GCA_043780105.1 Pseudobdellovibrionaceae bacterium
TTTTGGTGATTTTATTTCCGTCTTAACTTTGGGTGCGGTCTACACTTTTGCGGCAGGAATTGTTTGGTCTTTGATACATTCTTACTTCCTTGGTCAAAGGGCGGAGAGACAGTTGAAGCAAATAGAAAATAAAACTATTCAAAAAGTTCAGCTCAATCCACAAACAAGATAGAAGAACTGGAAATAGGTGACAGGAGCTTAAAGAATATGAGAGTGGCCGTTTTTGATACTCATAAATTTGACCGAGAAGCCCTTGAGACGGCCAATAAATCTAAACACGACATGCGGTATCTTGAGCTGCGGCTGACGGATCAGACGGCTCCCCTTGCCCATGGATGTGATGCTGTTTGTTCTTTTGCAAATGACCGCGTGGACTCAGAAGCATTAGGAATCTTGAAAGATCTTGGCGTCAAATTAATTGCGCTGAGATCTGCAGGTTATAATCATGTTGATATAAAATGTGCTTTTCAATTGGGTCTCACTGTCGTAAGAGTTCCTGAGTATTCGCCCTACGCCGTTGCAGAGTACGCAGTAGGTCTACTTCTGACATTAAATCGAAAAATTCACAAAGCTCACAACCGAGTTCACGAAATGAATTTCTCATTGGACGGATTGGTCGGATTCGATTTGCATGGTAAAACCATCGGCGTTATTGGGACAGGAAGAATCGGAAAAGTTTTCTGCCAGATCATGCGTGGCTTCGGCTGCACAGTGCTGGCTAACGATACAAATCCAGATTACAAGTGGGCCGAGGAAAATGGAGTTTTGTATTTTGACCGAAAGAAGCTATTTCAACAATGTGATATACTTTCTCTTCATATTCCATTGACCTTAGAAACCCGGCACATCATTAATACCGCGACAATTGACCTTATGAAAAAAAATCTGATCATCATTAATACGGGCCGAGGCGCATTGATCGACACAAAGGCGCTAATAAAATCACTCAAGTCTCATTCAATTGGAGGCGCTTGTCTTGACGTCTACGAGGAAGAAAGCGGAATATTTTTCAGCGATTTATCCGAGGCTGGAATTGACGATGACTTACTGGCGCGCTTATTGACATTTCCGAATGTGCTCCTGACGTCCCATCAAGCATTTTTAACACATGAAGCATTAAAAAATATTGCAGATACAACCATCGACAGTTTAACCCGTTTCGAGATGGGCCAGGACTTGGGGAAAGTTTTAGTGACTCTATGAGGGATCTTCCTTTGAAAAATAAATTTTTAAATAAAGCGGCTTTTGTGATTCTGGTATTTTCGACTATTGCAGTCATGGCTTCAGAAAATTCAAAAGGAGAAGAGGTCGGCGTCCTTACCGATGCGCCCAATGTATCTCCCCCAATCAATCGAAAATATGCGACGAAAGTGATTATACACCTAGAAGTAAAGGAAGTTTTAGGAGAGCTTTCAGACGGAGTTAAATATACATTTTGGACATTTGGAGGAAAGGTTCCTGGAAAGTTCATCCGTATTCGCGAGGGTGACGATGTTGAATTTCATTTAGATAATCATCCTAATAATAAAATGCCGCACAATATTGATTTGCATGCCGTCACCGGCCCCGGCGGTGGAGCCGCTTCTTCCCTCACGGCTCCAGGCCATAGTTCTGTCTTTTCTTTTAAAGCCCTTAATCCAGGCTTATTTGTTTACCATTGTGCAACGGCACCAGTCGCAATGCATGTTGCTAATGGAATGTATGGACTCATCCTTGTTGAACCCAAAAATGGTCTTTCCAAGGTTGATCACGAGTACTATGTCATGCAAGGAGATTTCTACACAAAGGGCCCCAACGGGCAACAAGGTTTACAGCCCTTTAGCATGGTCAAAGCGATTGATGAAAAGCCTGACTATGTCCTGTTCAACGGAGCCGTTGGCGCTCTTTCTTCTGAAAAAGCATTACAGGCAAAAGCCGGAGAAACTGTGCGAATTTTTTTCGGCAATGGCGGTCCTAATTTAACTTCGTCTTTTCATTTGATCGGCGAAATATTTGATAATGTATGGGCCGAAGGAAATACTTTAGCTCCAATGCATAACATACAAACGACCCTGGTTCCGGCCGGGGGAGTCGCCGTTGTTGAGTTTAAGGTCGACGTCCCTGGTACATTTCTGCTGGTTGATCACTCGCTGACCCGCGCCTTTAATAAAGGCGCCTTAGGGCAACTTAAGGTATCAGGCAATGAAGATAAAAATATTTATTCAGGCAAAATCAGCGACGAAGTCTACCTTCCCGAAGGGACAAGCATCAGAGTTTCTGACCTTGGCGTGCAACTTAAAGCGCCCGCCAAAAATCAGGCTGAAAAAATGGCCGCCGGGAAAACGATTTATACAACAAACTGTCAGGCCTGCCATCAAACTCATGGACAAGGTATAGCGAATGCTTTTCCGCCTCTTGCTAAGTCTGATTTCCTCAACGCAGACAAAATTCGTACAATTAAAATCGTCTCTGGAGGTCTGCAAGGAAAAATCGTCGTTAACGGCAACGAATTCAATGGTGTGATGCCAGCTTGGAATTTAACAGATGAAGAAATCGCCAATGTATTAACTTATATTTACGGCTCTTGGGGAAATTCAGGAAAAAAAGTCACCGCACAAGAAGTTAAAGACCACCGTGCAAAGGAAGCTGTGCAAGCAGGAGCCCGTCAATGATCGTATTTATTTTATTTATGATGTGCTTTTTAAAATTGTCCGACGCACGGTCAGCGCCAGTCGAAATTTCTTCATTGGTTCAAGTGCCCAGTGGAAGTTACCTCCCTTTTATTTCTGGTGTCATTAAATCGAAACTTAATGTAAAAAACTTTCAGATGGGCACCACGCCAATTACGAATCAAGATTTTATGTTTTTTGTCCGTAAAAATCCCCAGTGGAGCAAATCAAAAATAAAGCGCATTTTTGCTGAAGAACTCTATCTTGCACAATGGGAAACCGATCATCGTTTAAAAACTTTGTCTGAAATGATGAGCCCCGTGGTCAATGTTTCTTGGTTTGCTGCGCAAGCCTACTGTGAATCGAAGGGTTTGTCGCTACCGACCACAGATCAGTGGGAATATGCCCTTAAAGAATCCGGCCGCAACGAAGTTCAAAACAACCAAGAAATTTTGAGCTGGTATGGCCAACCAAATCTATCCCAAATGCCGGCCGTTGGCAGGGGCAAACCTAATTCACTCGGCCTTTACGATATGTTCGGACTTATCTGGGAATGGACTCTTGATTTCAATAGTTTTATGGCGGGCGAAGAATCCAGAGACACCGGAGGAAAAGACAGTCCCCTATTTTGTGGCGGAGCCAGCGAAGGCACGACGGATAAGACTAATTACGCGGCATTTATGCGCTATTCTTTTCGTTCGAGCCTCAAGGCTTCTTATGTCACCAATAACTTAGGCTTTCGATGTGCCTCGGGAGACCAAAAATGAAAGCCCTGTTTTTTTTAATTTTTATTGGTGGATTAGTGCAAGCGCAATCGTTCTGCCCTCCAGCGGGATCCATTTATAATCTTGATTCATCCTGGACAGATCAAAATGATAGATCTTTTAAACTAAAAGATTGGTCGGGCCGGCCGGTTATTTTGGCGATGACTTACACCTCTTGTAAATCAGCTTGTCCCTTGCTTGTTGAAGATATGAAGAAAATAGAACGGAATCTTCTAACGCTCAATCGACAAGACTTTCTTTTTGTTCTTGTTTCATTTGATTCTGAAAATGAGACTCCTGAAAAAATGAAATTATTCGCCCAGCACCGGCATCTCGATTTGAATCGATGGGTGTTAGTAAAGAGTTCATCAAGGAGTGTTCGCGAAATGGCGGCAGCTCTTAGCGTGCGCTACACGAAAGATGCTACTGGGAACTACCAGCACTCAAATATGATCACTGTTTTAGATAAACAAGGTGTTATTAAACACCAGCAAATAGGTTTGGGCGGCAAGAACATCGAAACACTTGAAGTTATAAAACGGGCGCTCTAAATAGAATCTGAAAAAGTGATATTTACCAAAGCAGCCCAGAGCTACATGGTGCTTAATGCAGGTCTGAAACTTAGTTAAGTCGACAGGTGTGTGACAGGGGTGTAAAAGACGTCATGCATGAAGGTCTTTCCAGTGAAGAATTTAGTGATTTAAAATCGGCCATCGACGAGGCTGCGATTGTTGCCATCACCAATAAACAAGGTGTTATTACTTATGTTAACAATAAGTTTTGTGAAATTTCGAAATATCCGCGCACAGAACTGATTGGCAAAACCCACCGAATAATTAATTCTGGTTTTCATCCAAAAGACTTTTTTATTGAAATGTGGGAAACCATTTCGACCGGAAAAGTTTGGGAAGGTGAAATTCGCAATCGAGCCAAAGATGGAACATTTTATTGGGTCAATACAACGATCGTGCCGTTTCTGGATGAAAATAAGAAGCCCTTACGTTACGTTGCAGTTCGATATGATATCACCGAAAGAATTTCTGCTCAGGAAAAACTTAAGGTCGAAGGTCAAAAGCTTGCACTGAGCAATAAAGAACTTCAAGATTTCGCCTCCGTGGCTGCGCACGACCTTCAAGAGCCCCTTCGAAAGATCCAGTCATTTGCAGATAGATTACGTTCAAAATCCAGTGCCACGTTGGATGCTGATACCGTTGATTACCTAGAACGAATTCAAAAATCTTCCTTTCGCATGCAGACCTTGATTAACGATCTATTAGATTACTCACGAGTCTCCACAAAAGTTCAACCGTTTGCCTCTGTCGACCTGAATCAAATTCTTACCCAAGTCATTTCTGATTTAGAAATTCGCCTTCAAAAAACCCAAGGAAAAATCGAGTGCGGCGATCTTCCAAGAGTTGACGCTGATCCGGTGCAAATGACTCAATTATTTTTAAACCTTATTAATAATGCGTTGAAATTTCATAAACCGGGCGTGCTACCGGTGGTGAAAATCAGTTCGCGAATAATAAAATCGACACGAAATGGATCAGAACTTTGCGAAATCACTGTCGCCGATAACGGCATTGGCTTTGATGAAAAATATAGCGATCGCATTTTTACGATATTTCAGCGTCTTCATGGCCGTCAGGAATACGAAGGTACAGGGATCGGGTTAGCTATTTGTCGAAAGATCGCCGAAAGACACGAAGGCATGATCATAGCAAAATCTTCCCCTGGCGACGGTGCGACGTTCATCACAACTCTCCCTCTGCATCAGAAAGCAGGACATCAAAATGAACAAATCTAAAAGGTCAGTGCCCATTCTTATTGCCGACGATGATGAAGATGATCGCGATATGATAAGAGATGCTCTTAAAGAGAGCCGCCTTATCAATAACCTCCATTGTGTCAAGGATGGCGAAGAGCTGATGGATTATCTGAACCATCGCGGAAATTTTGAAGACCAGATCAAAAATCCGCTCCCCGGTTTGATTCTTCTGGATCTTAATATGCCTCGTATGGACGGGCGCGAAGCCCTTAAAGAAATTAAAACTAATCCCCGTCTGCGGCAAATTCCCGTTGTCATTCTGACAACCTCCCAGGCAGAAGAAGATATTTTTCGAACTTACGAGCTGGGAGTTAATTCATTTATCACTAAACCAGTTTCATTCGAGAGCTTTGTGAAGGTTATGAAAACTCTCGGGAACTACTGGTTTGACATTGTCGAACTTCCCGATCTTGAGCGTAAAAAATGAAAGAACTCGGCGGCGCTGGCGACAAACATATTAAAGTCGTCATTGTCGATGATGACCATGAAGACTTTCTTCTGACCAAAGAACTTCTCAGTTGTGTGGATCCGGGTCTGTATGAAACTATTTGGGTGTCGAATTTTACCGCTGCGGTGGCGGAAATCAAAAAACAAGAAGCTGATGTTTACCTTATTGATTACAATCTTGGTGAAAAGACAGGGCTCGATATTTTAAAGGATCTTAAATCATTTAACTTCTGTCGACCGATGATCTTACTGACGGGCATGAGTGATCGTGAAATCGACTTGGCTGCAATGGAAGCGGGCGCGTCCGATTTCTTAAGAAAAAATCAATTATCGGCAGAAATTCTTGAGCGTTCGATCAGGTACTCGATCAAAGGTGCGCAGGATCTCATGAGGATCAAAAGCGCTGAGAAAGCAAAAATCGAAAAGGAAGCTGCTGAATCTGCAAATCAAGCCAAGAGTCGCTTTCTTGCACACATGAGTCATGAGATCCGAACGCCACTGACGGCCATGCTCGGATTTACGGAGTTAGCGAACGATCCTCTCCATTCGGTTAACGAGAGGACCGAGTTCCTCGAGGTTATCAAGAGGAGTGGAGATCACCTTCTTTGTATCATCAATGACATTTTGGATTTATCTAAGGTTGAAGATGGAAATTTCGAAATTGAATCCAGAGAATTTAATATTTGCGAGGTCGTCTCTGATGTCATAGCTCTGATTGAGCCAGCAGCCAAGACCAAGGGACTTAAAATTAGATTTAAGGTTGATGAAAACTTACCCAAAGTGATGAGATCAGACAGCCGATTGTTTCGGCAGATCTTAATTAATTTGGTCGGCAATGCGGTTAAGTTTACGGCTCTTGGAGAGATCACGATCCAGTTAGAACCCAGTTCGTCTGAATCTGCGTTTATTATTTCAATCAGTGACACCGGACTTGGAATCAAAACCGATGAGCAAACAAAACTATTCCAGCCTTTTTCCCAAGCCAATGCATCCTTGAATCGAAAATTCGGAGGGACAGGGCTAGGACTGGACTTATCAAGGAAACTCGCTCGTCTCCTTGGCGGAGAGGTCATCCTTGCACAGAGCACGCCCGGTTTAGGCAGTACTTTCAATCTGAACTTACCGTTTCAATCTCCAACACTGTCCTTGGACCTGCACAGCGCACCGGCAAAGGCCTGCATTATGCATCATCAAACCTCTGTAAATATGCAAATACTTGTGGCTGAAGACACGGCCGACAACCAGCTTCTGATCAAATATTTTCTGAAAGGAACTGGGATTGAACCAAGTTTTGTAAATAACGGGATCGAGGCCGTGGCAAAAGCAAATTCCAATGATTATGATGCCATTCTGATGGATATTCAAATGCCTGAAATGGACGGCTATGAGGCCATGAGCATCCTGCGAAAAAATGGTTACATCAAGCCCATCATAGCTCTCACAGCACATACGTTTAAAGAAGAGCACGAGAGAGCTCTTTTTTCTGGATTCACAGATTTTGTATCAAAACCGATTTCTCGAACACTTCTTATCCAGGCCTTGAGAAATTCGTTCT
>JAYWDA010000177.1:0-3916 GCA_043780105.1 Pseudobdellovibrionaceae bacterium
GCTTGTGTTGGCTCGTCATCACCCTGGCATTAGTCGTGATTGGTTTATGGTTTTATGGTCCCGAATCTCGTGCCTTTGTCAGCCACAACATTAAAATTAATCCCTGCCTAAATTTACTTTTCTTAGCTCTATCGTTATCTCTGCGCCGAACTGAACCCATCGCTCGCTGGAAAAACTTTGTTTCCACTACTCTAGCAACGTTAGTTATTTTAGCTTCGGGTCTTACTCTGCTTGAATACACTTTTAGTTGGGATTTCCAATTTTCTCAAATCATCGGTGCTGATAATTCGATTTATGGTCCCATCGAAGCACCTGGTCGATTGGCTCCCAATGCTTTTCTTTGTTTTTTATTTTTAGCCATTTCAATTATTTTTTTGGATGGGAAAAGATGGCGCAACAGAGTCGCGCAACGCTTAGCAGTTGTTTCCGGAGTGATCAGCATGATCGCGCTGATTGGGCATATGTATCAAGCCACCGCCCTCTACCAAGTTCTTAATTTTGAAAAATTTGTTCCTTTGGCAGCTTTTGGCTCTTTGATTTTGTCTGTGGCGATATTTTTAATGCGTCCTCAAAATAGTATTATTCGTAAACTTTCGAACGAAACCTCGGTTGGATTTTTCGCCCGTCGATTGTTAATTGCAGCAGTTGCTATTCCTCTTTTTTTCGGCTGGGTTGGCTGGGCCGCGGCTCAGTATCACTTAATAGATAGAACTCTTTCTTTTGCGGCGGTGGCCGCCTCGTGTATGTTTTTCCTCGTGACGCTAGTTTGGCGAAGCGTTGTCGCTATGAATGAGACGGATCAAGAAAGATTGAAGACAGAAGGTAGTTTAGCTATTGAGCGTTCTCGACTGGCTGCCGTCATTAATAATCTTCCCGCCGGCGTCATCATTGGTGAAGTTCCGAGCGGGAAAATTATCCTTAGCAACAATTATGTTCGCGAAGTCTTAAAATTTAATTTTCTTGATAATCCTGGAATCTCCACTTTTGATCTGAACCTCGAAGGCTATCATCCGGATGGTTCACCGTTAGGTAAAGACGACTGGCCTTTATCTCGAGCTATTCGCGATGGCACACCCGCAAGAAATCAAGAAATGTTACTGCGCTGTGGAGACGGCAATTTAAGAATGCTCAGTACCTATTCTGCTCCGATTTACAGCGACTCAGGTCAGCTTCAAGCGGCAGTCCTGCTGTCTTTCGATATCACAGCTAAAAAACGAGAAGAAGATTGGACGCATTTCGTGGCTACCTCTTCGCAACTGGTGACTTCAACTCTTGATGATGAAAGAACTTTTCAAGGGATGGTGGCCTCTGCCGTGCCGGCGCTGGCCGACTTCTGTTTCGTTGATATTTTAGAACAGAACGGGACCTTTCGGCGAATTGCTTGGAAACACGCCGACGTAAAAATACAACATGACCTAGAATCTTTTTTTGAAAACCATCCATCCGATCTTTTTTTAACTCCGTTTGCAGAAGCCGCAATTCATAATGGCAAAAGTATTTTTATTAAAAACTTTAATGATGAACAACACAAGCATCACATCACTTTAGAAAAAACCGATGAGTTTATTAATTCCCTGAATTTGAAGTCTATGATCACTGTCCCCTTGGGCAGCAAAAAGACAATGGTTGCGGCTTTAACTTTCTGCATGACTTCTTTTTCGGGGCGCACCTTTGAGGATATCGATTATGAAAATGCAAAAGAATTTTCAGGATATTTAACCATTGCTCTTGAAAATATTATTCTTTATCGACAGTCATTAAAATCCCAAGAAGCGGCGGAAGAAGCCAGCGCTGCAAAAACTCGCTTTCTTGCCAATATGAGCCACGAAATAAGAACACCGCTTGGTGCCATCACTGGGTTTTTAGAATTGATGCAAAACTCAGGGGACTCTAAGGCTGATGTTCAACATTATATGTCAGTGATCAATCGCAACAGTCAGCAATTGCTAAGTCTTATTGATGACATTTTAGATCTTTCAAAAGTTGAAGCCGGAAAAATGACGGTCGAAAAAACCGATTTTTCATTGGTCGAAGTGATCAAAGATTTAGCTTCAATTTTTGGTTTTCGAGCCGAAGAAAAAGGCATTGGTTTTAAAATCACTTTCGAAACTCCCCTTCCTGATAAAATTATTTCAGATCCCGTTCGACTGAGGCAGATATTATCAAATATTTTGGGCAATGCCGTGAAATTCACCAACGCAGGCCAAGTCGAACTTTTAATTCACTACGAAAATGACCTTTTAAGATTCACTGTGCAGGACAGCGGCCCTGGCATAAGAGCAGATCAAGCGGTTCATTTGTTTCAGCCGTTTTCGCAAGCGGATCCATCGACGACCCGAGTGTTCGGCGGAACTGGGCTGGGCTTGGTCATCTCTCAGCGCTTAGCTCGATTGCTCGGTGGAAATGTTCAATTACAAGCAGGTCAGCCAGGTCAGGGAAGTACTTTTGTTATAACTCTTGAGGCCCCTCTTTCGCCGAATTCTAAGTGGGTCAACTCAGATCAAATTAATAAAATAACCCCCGCTAAGCTGTCCATTGCGGCTGAACTCCCGCAGCTGCAAAATGTGCAAGTGCTAGTGGTCGAAGACTCGCCAGACAATCAAGTTCTGCTCTCTATTTTTTTGAAGCGAGCTGGAGCAACCGTGGCTTTAGCTAATAACGGTATCGAGGGCGTTGAAAAAGCACTGACGGGAAATTTTGATGTCGTCTTAATGGATATTCAGATGCCAAAGATGGATGGCTACGCGGCGATGCGAAAGCTAAGGGCTGCGAGCTACGACAGACCCATCATTGCTCTTACAGCCCATGCCATGAAGGAAGAGCGCGAAATGTGCTTTGCCGCTGGCTGCACCAGGCATCTTGCAAAGCCGGTGAATCGGGAACTTTTAATAGAGATGATTTCAGACTTGGTTCCTTCGGCAAATAGCGCATCGCTTCACCCAAAGGCCTTTATACTTCGTGAACTTTAGTCTACTAACTCAATCTCAATTGTTGCTTAGGAGGCACTCATGAAATCGTTACTTTTGTCGTTAATCTTAGTTGGCAGCGCTGCATTCGCTCAGGACGCTGGAACTCAGCCACACTTATCTTGTGTTGTTCCGGTTCAAACTGGTCCAAGCACTGTGAAGCTTGAAGTAACTTTAGGCACTGACGCTTCTGTTGATTTTATCACTTTGGCTTTAACTGGCCCAGGCACTAACGAAAGCCTGTTTATCCAAATGGACAAAGGTGCGTTTGCTCAATCTTTGAAAGATGGCGCGTTCCAAACTTTGATTCTTCAAGAAGCAATGACGATGACTGATGGCGTTTACAAAAACACCGGCATTATCTCTGTTCAAAAAGATGCTAGCGGAGTTTACACAGGTTTAATGGCTGCTTTGGGCAACATCTACCCACTGTCTTGCAAATAATAATTCTTTAGAATTTTTTAAGATAAGTAGAATTTAATAAGAAAGGCTGCCTTCAAAGAGCAGCCTTTTTTTATTTCCCTGAGCGAAATCCAAAAATTTGAATTCAGGAAACTGCCCCCCTTGTGTCCGCTTAGTGCAGACTAACGCCTCAAGATTATTTTGTTATTCTAAGGGTTTTAAGTTCTTCATTGTTAACCCACGAATTCCTACGGAATTCGTGGGGCCGCAAGGAGAAGGTAGGATCATAGAAAAACTGATCTTTTTTGACGCGCGAACTGAGGTGAACACACTTAAGTGGGGTATTTTTAAAGTCCGAGGCAAAAAAAAAGGAACCACAAGGGTTCCTTTTTTCGTTCGAAGTTGAAAGGACCCCAGCAGGGTCCAGCCAATTATCGCTTTGAGTATTGGAAACGACGACGAGCTCCTGCTCTTCCGTATTTCTTTCTCTCGACCATTCTTGGGTCACGAGTCACAAATCCTGCTTTTTTCAGCTCACCCTTAAGGGC
>JAYWDA010000178.1:0-3100 GCA_043780105.1 Pseudobdellovibrionaceae bacterium
TCTGGATGGAATTTATGCGGATCGCTGGCTTTACTTAGCAAGTTGGGCAGGATTAAGTTTAGTTTTGATCACCCTGCAGCGTTGGCTTTTAGAAAAAAAATACTCCATGAAATATATTAAATATTTTGCAGCTGGGGCCCTGATTTTAATGATTGCTAGGGATTTTGTTCGCGGCCAGGACTGGAGCGACCCCTTAAAGTTTTACCAGCGTGAAAGCCAGTTGCATCCGCAAGATGCGGTCATGAGCAACAATGTCGGGGCTATACTATTCAGAAATGGCCAGGTTAATGCGGCCATGCCTTATTTTGAAAAGGCCACAACTATAAATCCGCCTTGGGGTGTTGCTTGGAATAATTTAGCAGCTTGCTATGAGTGGAAAAAAGATGAAATAAATGCTGAAAAATATTATTTAAAGGCGATGTCCCTGCAAGATTATGCTTTAGCTTATGAAAATTACGCTAAACTTTTGCGTCGGAACCACCGATCGCAAGACCTCCGCATTTTCCTAGATTCAAAAGCACTTCAGAAGTTTCCTTATAACTCACTTTTACAAGCTATAAAAAACGAAACTAAAAACTGGTAAGGCTAATTCTGCTTTATTCGACCGTCACTGACTTTGCCAAATTGCGTGGTTGATCGACATCATATCCCAAGTGATTTGCTAAATGAAAAGCCATCAATTGTAAAGGCACTGTCGCTAGAATTGGATTGGTCGTCCAATGCGCCTTAGGCAAGGATAAATAATAATCGCTGACCCGCCGTAAGTCAGCATCATCGGCCGAGCCAATTGAAATAATTTTTCCACCCCGAGCTTTAGCTTCTTCTAAATTACTTAAAGTTTTTTCAAATAAGCTGTCGCGAGGAGCAATCATAACAATCGCCATCGTTTCATCAATCAAGGCTAGGGGCCCATGCTTCATTTCTCCTGCGGCGTAACCCTCGGCATGAAAATAGGCGAGCTCTTTTAGTTTTAAAGCTCCTTCCATGGCAATTGGAAAACTGACTCCGCGGCCCATATATAAAAAGCCTTTATTTAATTTTAAATGATGAGAGGCCTCATCGAAATATTTATCAAAAGCTAAGACCACTTCAACTTGTGAAGGCACCGCAAGAAGGGCACGAACATGCTCTTCTTCAGTTTTTGCAGGCATGACTTCACGAATTCTTGCCCAACTGATCGCTAGGCAATTCATCACTGTTAATGTCGCAGTGAAAGCTTTTGTACTGGCCACGCCAATTTCGGGACCTGCATTCATATATAGATGCCCGTGAGCTTCCCGATCAATGGTCGAATTTTTTACGTTGCACAAACTTAAAGTCATCGCGCCTTTAGACTTTGCCATTCTTAAAGCCGCTAAAGTATCCGCTGTTTCGCCACTTTGGGAAATTGTCATCACCAGACTGTTTTTTGGTATGATTGGATTTCGATATCGAAATTCGCTGGCAATATCGACTTCAACAGGCAAGCCCGCCATATTTTCAATTAAATATTTTCCGACACTGGCGGCGTAAAAACTTGTGCCACAAGCGATAATAAATAACCGATCAATATTTTTTAAAACTTTTTTTGTTTCAACCCAGTCGCTAGCGGAATCAAGTCCATCCATGACTTTTTGAAAGTCCTGGTTAAAACCCAAATCTTTCAGCTTCACTGAATAATCATTGAGTTGCACATGCGGCTCAAGAGCGGCTGCAATGGCGCGGGGCTGCTCGTAAATTTCTTTCAGCATAAAATGGGAGTAACCCTGCTTTTCAACCATTTCAGGATTCCACTTTAATTCAACGATTTTTTTCTGAATCAGTTTTCCATCGGCAGAATAAATTTTTACTTCGTCGCCTTGAATATCAACGATTTCACGGTCGTCTAAGTAAATAAATTTTTGAGTGTATTGAATCAGCGCTTGGACATCGCTAGCAATAAAATTTTGTTTCTCTCCCAAGCCCACAACCAAAGGAGGACCATCTTTAAAAGCGACAAGGCGATCAGGTTGTTTTTCCCACATCACAACAATTGAAAAAGCACCGTGCAATTGATGAAGAACTCCTTGCACAGCTTTTAAAAGATCTTGATGCTTTTGGACTTCTTCTGAAATTAAATGCGCGACCAGCTCTGAATCCGTATCTGATGAAATCGTAGCTCCACGTTTTAAAAGTTCCTCGCGGATGGCTTGATAATTTTCGATAATTCCATTGTGCACAAGACTAATGCCACCGACCTGATGAGGATGCGCATTTCTTTCCGAGGGTGCCCCATGAGTGGCCCAGCGCGTGTGACCGATACCGGTGTGCCCGTTAAAAGGTTCTTGCGATAATTTATCTTCAAGTGATTTTAATTTTCCTTGAGCGCGGATTCGTTTTGTTTGTCCCTCATGCAAAATAGCCACACCGGCACTGTCATAGCCACGATATTCTAGTTTTTTTAATCCCGCCAAAATCACATCTTTGGGATTCATAGGACCCAAATAACCAACGATTCCACACATAAATTACTTCTTTCCGACAATCTCTGAAGGGTCGATTAAAACGTCGTTCACCTTGGGCTGATAATTTTCTTTAATAATCTGTTTACCTCGGGCCACCGCCAGCGCCTTTGCCGGGACATCCTTTGTAATTGTCGAGCCTGAGCCAATCACAGCATCATCGCCCACTTCAATGGGAGCCACAAACTGCGTGTCGCTACCGACAAACACTCGGTGTCCAATTTTAGTTTTGTATTTTCGTTTATCGGCTGCGTAATTACAGGTGATCGTGCCGCAACCAATATTCACTTCGTCACCAATTTCAGCGTCACCCAAGTAGGTCAAATGGCCAGCTTTTGATTTTTTGCCAAATTTAACTTTTTTAAGTTCTACAAAATTTCCGATTTGAGCTTCATCCATAATTTCAGTTTCGGGGCGAATCCGGGCGTAAGGTCCAAGGATACAGCGGTTATGAATAATTGATTTTTCTAAATAGCTGCCAGCGCGAATTTGAACACTGTCGCCAATCTGACAATCAGAAATAAATGAATGAGGCTCGACCACACAAAAAACTCCTAATCGAGTTTTTCCTCGCAAGAATGTATTTGGATAAATCACACTGCCGGCACCCACTTCAACTG
>JAYWDA010000179.1:0-8739 GCA_043780105.1 Pseudobdellovibrionaceae bacterium
AGCTTTCGTAAAGGAGTGGGAGGCCGCCTGGAGCAAAGCGTAGTCTTTATCCACGGTTTTTTAGGTCAACCCACAGATTGGCAAGCTATTGCAAAATCCCTTACTTTGCCTCAAACATCTTTTTATTTTTTAGATTTAGACCGCGATTTTTCAGTTTCAGAATTAAACTTTCAAAGCTGGCCCGATGCTTTTTTAAGATGGATGAAAAAGGAAAAGGTCACAGGAGCCTTGAACCTGGTTGGATATTCGCTCGGGGGTCGTTTAATTTGTCCTTTGCTCGAAAAAAAATTCGCTAAAAAAGCAGCTTTCTTAAGTTCTCAATTTGGTTTTCATGATGAAGATCTAAAGCAACGGGCCGAACGTCGCCTATCCAATCAAACTTGGGCGCAAAATTTTTTAAATGAGCCTTGGGAAGACGTTTTGAAAGAATGGCATCAGCAAGCCATTTTTAAAGACACGTCTGAACCTATCAGAAAAGAATCTGATTTTGATCGACAAAAGTTAGCAGCGACTTTGACAGGTTTTTCAATCAGCGAGCAAAAAGACTTTTCAAGTTTATGGCAGCGGAAAGATTTGTCTTTACTGTATTTGGTTGGGGAACAAGACTTGAAATACAGGCTTGTTGCGGAAGAGATTCAACAAAAAGCGATCAACACAAAAGTGAGCGTCTTAAAAAACGCGGGCCACAGATTGTTGCTGGATCAGCCACAACTTGTCGCCCAAGAGATTTCAAAATTTTTTAAAATTTAATTTTTTGCCGAAGTTGAATTCTTCGCCATTTTTCGAGCAGCTTGATTCAAAAACTTCACGTACGCGCCCACTTCTGTGTAAACGCTATCTTGAGTACAAGGGCTGCCTGGTGCGCGAGCGGAGCCACGAGATAAAACACCAAACATAAAAAGTTGATTGTTCACTCGGAGGTAAGCAGGGCCACCCGAGTCACCCTGGCATGTACCAGTGCCCTTGCTTTGATCCAACACAACTTCAGAAGACGTCAGTGAACCCATCAAGGCCACTTCAGTCGAACGCAATTTACCAATTCCAGAACTTGCCATCCAGCTTGTATCGTGGGCAGTCTTTGGGTCTTTAGCAGCGGCGATAGCGCCGGCGTCTTCATGAATTCCATACCCAGCAATAGTGATCATCACACCAGGTTTTAAAAGCCGGTAATCTTTTAAAAGTTGAGCAGGCTTATAGTTTGAAGGAGTTGTTCCTTCATAATGAAGAAGGGCAATATCATTTCCAGAAGTGAGAGCGCCTTTCATAGGTGTTTCTATTTTTGAGATTCCTTTAAAGCCTGGATGAACTTCGGTGCCATCGACAAATCGAGCGACATTTTTAAAGTCCTCGGGATTGGATTCTGAGTCCGTTGAAAAAATGATATACAGTTCCATTGAGTCATCAACACAGTGAGCAGCTGTCACAATCAAGTTATGAGGAAGTAAAGTCCCAGAGCAGAATGAGCTCATTCCGTCTTGTCTGAAGCCACGAATTCCAACTGTGCTGATGGCAATTTCATCATTAGGCTTTGCTTCTTGGCCCAAGCGAATTCCAGAGGAATTTCCAAGGTTGGTTTTTTGATTTAAAGAAGGTCCACATGATGCCAATAAAAAAGCTAAGGCAGCAATTGTTGTTTTAGTGAGTGCATTCATCTTAAATCCCCCGATCAAGTTAAAAACTGATTTGGACTTTAATCAGGTGTTCAAACTTAGGACAACTATATAATTTTTGCGTGTGCCATAACGGGTTCTTATGGAAATTTTTTCAAGGCAGATCTTGCAGATTATTTATAGAGCTTAAATGCCTCAGTAGCTTCAATTAGGCTCGAGCGAATCCCAGGCTCAGACGCTGCATGGCCGGCATCTGCAATAAAGTGGATTTTAGCCTCAGGCCAGGCCTTATGAAGGTCCCAAGCGCTTCTTGCTGGGCAGACAACATCGTATCGACCTTGCACAATCACTCCCGGAATATGGCGAATCTTTGAAATATTTTCCAAAATATAATTGTTCGTGGGGAAAAACGCGTTGTTCATAAAGTAGTGACACTCGATGCGAGCAAAAGAAAGCGCGTAATCGGGTTCTTCAAAATCCTCAATCGCAGTCTCCGAGACAATTAATCTTGAAGTAGCGGCTTCCCATTGGCTCCAGGCTTTAGCGGCCTGAAGTCTAATATCGTAATCTGCATGAGTTAATAACTTATAATAAGCCGTTACCATGTCATGGCGTTCATTTTCAGGAATCATTTTTAAATACTGATCCCAGCGATCGGGGAAAAGTTCAGAAGTGCCACGTTGATAAAACCACTGTATTTCAGAGGGTCGACATAAAAAGACTCCTCTTAAGATCAAAGCTTTAACTCGCTGTGGGTGAGTGATCGCGTAAGCCAGCGCCAAGGTCGATCCCCAGCTGCCGCCGAAAACTTGCCAATGCTCAACACCCACCAACTGCCGAAGCGTTTCCATGTCTGCAATTAAATCCCACGTTGTATTTTCGCGAAGTTCCGCCACAGGTCGTGATTGTCCACAGCCGCGCTGATCAAACAAGATGATATGATAAACATGCGGATCAAAAAACCTGCGATGATCAGCCGATACACCACCGCCAGGTCCGCCGTGCACAAACAACACAGGAATCCCTTCCGGATTCCCCGCTTGCTCATAATAAAGAGTATGAATTTTTGAAACGGCTATCTTGCCTTTGCGAAAGGGCTCAATGGGAGGAAAAAAATCACGCATAAAAAACTCCTATTTATTCAGGGGATGAATCCAAACCGATTTTCTTTTAGCCAAAGGAATAAAGCTAGCTTCGGCCGCAACCTGATTTAGTTTTGTAAATTCAGGCAAGGTCACTTGATGGACTTTATGGGCCACTTCGTACTCATCACTAAGGGTCGTATTAAATATTCCTGGATCATCAGAATTAATCGTCACCTTTAAACCAGCATCCATCAATCGCCTCAGCGGATGGGATTGATGGGTCGGAAAAGATTGAGTCAGGTAATTGCTAATCGGGCAGGTTTCTAGTACAATCTCTTTTTCAATTAGGTAATGCATGGCTTTAGCATCAGTAATGACTTGCACGCCATGACCAATTCTTTCAGCTCCCCACAGATCCACACAGTTACGAATTTGTTCAACGGCTCCTGACCAAGGCGATTCGCCGGCATGAGCTGTAACGCGAAGGCCATTTTTTCGGGCGCGATCAAAAAGCGGAGTCATCTTTTTTTCGTCAAAATTTTTATCGCTGTCCGCCATATCAATCCCAATAAAAGATTCCTTATGATCAATCATAAAATCACAAACTGTTTGGCTGAAAGCAAAGTCTCGGTTTCGCTGCAGGATGCAAATCAAGCCAGTGGCGATTGGCCATTTTTTTTCAGCCATGGCTAAGCCCTTTGAAATAGCGTGGTGGATCTTTTCATAAGTTAAATGGGAATGGCCCTCAGCAATAAAACTAGGTGCATAGCGAAATTCAACAATCAGAGCATGATCGTTAAAAGCATCCTCACAAGCCTCGTAAGCTAACCTGGTCAAAATTTCTTCTGAGGCTAAAACCTTTTGTGAGTTCATAAATTTATTTAAAACAGCATCTAGATCCATCATGGGGTCTAGCACCAGGAAGGCTTCCTGTTTTTGAACATGCGATTTTGGCAATTCAATTCCGACTTGCGGTGCCAATTCCACCAGTGTGCTCCAACGCAGGCAGCAATCTAAATGGCGGTGCAAATCCACCTTCGGAATCCGCCTTAACTGCTGCTTAAAAAGCTCCATCAAATCTCCATTTTTTTCTTGTAACCAGGACTCAAACTTGAGAACAATACCGCATGCTAAAGCCCTTACAAATTAAATCTTGCCTGTTTGATAATCCCACACATGAACCCATTTTTAAAACGGAAATAAAAACCTCTGAAGGTTCTTTAACGGTCAGTGATCCGAAAGCCTTGCGGGCGCTGGTCGCATTAATGGATATGAACGCCGTTCTTGGTGGAGCCGCTGCGCACTATGGCGGACCTGCCGCCCTGGCTGAGATTGTTTCTGTTCTTCATGCCGTAGCATTCAGCGAGGCAAAAAGGGCTGGGAAAAAGTGGCATGAGCTTTTTAATATCGTCAACGATGCTGGTCACTGCGAAAATGTTTTTTATGCTTTGAAAGCTGATTACAAAGTCGCCGGTTTAACTTTTGAAAGTTTAAAAAAATTCCGTGCGGTGGATTCCCCTTTAACAGGCCACGGTGAAGTGCACTGTTTTCCTGAAGGTGTCTTGATGTCGAATGGTCCTTTAGGTTCAGCGCTTCCGCAGACTCAAGGGTTGGCATTAGCTGATAAATTAGCCGGCCGCTCGCGCGTGACAGTTTCAATTGTTTCAGATGGTGCCAGTATGGAAGGCGAAGCCAAAGAATCCTTTGCAGCGATTCCAGGCTTGGCTAAGGCCGGTCATTTAAATCCCTACATTATGATAATTTCAGACAATAATACAAAGCTGTCTGGCCGTATTGATAAAGAAGCTTTTTCAATGGAGCCATCTTTTAAAGCTTTAGAAGATTTAGGTTGGAAGCGAATTGTTGTAGCAGAAGGAAATAATCTTGAAAAATGTTACCAAGCATTGTCGGAAGCTTTAGTCCTTGTTCAAAAAAATCCGCAGCAGCCCGTCGTCATACATGCTAAAACTGTTAAAGGTATTGGCACGAAAAAGACAGTGGACGCGGCTTCAGGTGGTCATGGCTTTCCTTGTAAAAAGGTGGCAGAGATGACTGATTTTATTTCTGAAATTTACGGAGCTGCTTTACCACCCTTATTTCAGACTTGGATTCATGAATTAGATGTCGAAGAAAAAAGAATCTCAAATGCAAAAAAAGAAGCGCCTCAAAAAGAGGAAGGCGAAAAAATTCAAAAAGGCATCGCTTCTGCCATGATTCGCGCCGCCAAAGAGGGTTTGCCATTAATTTCTGTCTCGGCCGACCTTGCAGGCTCGACGGGTGTTGAAGCTTTCAGAAAAGAATTCCCAGCACAAAGTTTTGACGTGGGCGTGGCTGAAAGCAATATGGTGTCCACTGCCGCTGGATTATCAAAACTGGGATTTATTCCTGTGGTTGATACATTTGCACAGTTTGGTGTGACCAAAGGGGCTTTGCCTTTAACCATGGCAGCTTTATCTGAAGCGCCGATTTTTGCAGTTTACTCGCACACAGGATTTCAAGACGCTGCCGATGGAGCTTCCCATCAAGCGCTTAGTTATATTTCAATGTCAGCGTCGATTCCGCATGTGAAAGTTTATTGTCTATCTTGCAGCGAAGAAGCCGACGCTTTATTTTATCAAGCCGTTAGAGAATTTGCGGCCGACCGAGCTGGTGGGAAAACACCGTCATCGTATATTTTCTTTTTAGGGCGCGAAAATTTTCCTAAAACCTATCTTGCAGGTTCAAAATACAAACTTGATCAAATTCAAGTTTTGAAAAAGGCAACGGGCGCAAAGAAAATTTTAATTGCAACGACTGGTTCTCTCGTTCCCGAAGCCTTAAAAGCATCGGAAGAATTAGAAAAAAAGGGAATCAGTGCGGCCGTGATTAACTGCCCAGCCATCAATCACGTCGATATGCCAACATTAAGTGAAATTTTGAAATCTTGTGACGGAAAAATAATCACTGTTGAAGATCATCAAATGATCGGCGGCTTTGGCCAGATATTAACTCATGCGCTGTTGCAAAACGGAATTTCGTTTAAATCGAAATCCCTAGCTGTGCAGGGTGAATTTGGTCGCAGTGCTTATACGGCTTCCGACCTTTACACCTTGCATGGCATTGATTCTTCAGCCATCGTCAAAGCCGGAAAGGAAATTTCATGATTCAAGCCAAAGCCTATGCCGCAAGTTCACCAACTGCTCCCTTAAAGCCTTTCCAATTGGAGCGTAGATCTCCGAATCCGACGGATGTCGTAATCGAAATTGATTACTGCGGTGTTTGCCACTCTGATATTCACACAGCTCGCGGCGAGTGGGGCCCAACGGCTTACCCTTGTGTTCCCGGTCATGAAATTGTGGGCCGAGTGATTCAAGTGGGAAAAAAAGTGAAGCGCTTTAAAGTCGGAGATTTAGCCGGTGTTGGTTGTTTCGTTGATTCCTGCGGAAAATGTGCAAGTTGTAAATCCCATGAAGAGCAATTTTGCGAGCGTCAGACAGTTTTTACTTATAACAGCACCGAGCTTGATGGAAAAACTCCGACCCAAGGTGGTTATGCTTCCCATATCACAGTGAAAGAGCCTTACGTTTTAAAAATCAAAAAAGGTCTTTCGTTAGATCGAGTGGCACCTTTACTTTGTGCAGGAATCACAACGTATTCACCTTTAAAAAGATACGGCGTTAAAAAAGGAACTAAGGTTGGTGTTGTCGGCCTTGGTGGCCTGGGGCATATGGCGGTTAAAATTGCAAAAGCCATGGGTGCTGAAGTCACCGTTTTTAGCACATCACCGAATAAAGAGCAGGACGCAAAAAAACTAGGCGCCAAAAACTTTATTGTCACAAAAGATCCCAATAACTTTAATCCGTTCGCAGGAAAACTTGATTTAATTATCGACACCGTTTCAGCTCAGCATGACTTTACACTTTATATGGGCACCTTAAAAATTGGTGGCACTCATGTTCTTGTGGGAGCGGCACCTGAACCTAATCAAGTGGCAGCCATGGCCTTAATTTTTGGTCGCAAAAGCTTAGCTGGTTCGCTGATTGGTGGGATCAAAGAAACACAAGAGATGTTGGATTTCTGTGCGCGCAAAAAAGTCATGGCTGATATCGAATTGATTCCGGCTTCGAAAATCAACGAAGCCTACGATAGAACCGTAAAAAGCCAAGTTAAGTATCGTTTTGTGATCGATATTAAAACTTTATAAAATTAAATTTTGATAATTTTTTTCAAGCTCTTTTTGCCAGAAGAAATAATCAGGACCCATCAAGGTGTGGTCCATTTTTGCGAGCTTGATTGATAAAGGCAGAGCCTCATTACGAAGGAAATTAATTTTTCGTCGAGTGCCGCGTTTTAAGTAGCTCTGTCGCTTGAGCAGAAGTGGGAAAACTTGGAGGGCGTTAAAGAAATGCGCCATTTCCAGTTTAAACATACCCAGTTCGTCTTTCATAAAAGCATTCACTTTTGGATCTTCCGTCAGATCCACTTCAGCGGGATCAAAATCTCCCAAATGGGCTCGCAACGTCGCCCATACTAAAACCGAAAAAAGCTCTTCTGGTTTTTCTTGATCTAAAAAAACTCCGGAAACTGCAATCAAGATTTTTTCAAAAATATCTAACTTTTCTTTGTCTTCATAAATTTGATGAACGGTGGGTAAAATATGCTGTAAAATTCCTAGATCAAAAAGCTCATGGAAAACCCGCCAAGGCTCGCGCAAACGAAGTATTTTTAAATACTCTTCACGCTTTCTGGGTAAGGCTGAATTTTTTAAAGACGGGGCCTGATCGACGATGGCTTTTCTTAATTCAGGCTCAATACTAAACCATAATTTATGAGATAAACGAATCGCCCGTAAAATTCGAATCGGATCTTCGACCAATCTGGCTTGTGGGTCGCCAATCATACGAATCCATCGGCCTTCTAGATCGGCTTTGCCTTCGCAGTAATCTAAAAGTTCGCGGCCGACGGGATCATAAAACAGAGCATTGATGGTAAAATCCCTGCGTTGGGCATCTTCTTCGGCCGTGCCAAAAAAATTATCATCATTGATGGGTGAGCCATCTTCATTCTCGGTTAAATCTTCAGGTGCGCGGTTGCGTCTGAAGGTCGCCACTTCATATTGTTTCTGGCCCCGTTTGACTAAAACTAAACGAAACCTTCGGCCAATCACATAAGCGTTAGAAATTTTGCGACGAACATCGGCTGGAAGTGCACTGGTTGCGATATCGAAATCTTTAGGATGCACGCCAATCAACAAATCCCGAACGCAGCCGCCGACTAAATAACATTGAAATCCCGATTGCTGCAGCACTTCGACAACTCGAAATGCGTGCGGGTCAATCCAGTCTTCATGAAGCCGTGGCAAAGATGACATCTGTCTTTTGTAACTGAAGTCACCCCTTAAGACAATTTAATTGGCTAATTCCTGCCAAACCTTTTCCTCGGTCAAAAAGCCCTCATGACCGCTATTTGGGAAATTGGTATAATGAACCAGCGGAGCTAGAAAATTGATTTCTTCCTCAAAAGTTTCCAGTGGCACAAAAACATCGGCCTGGCCTGAATATAAAAAGAAATTTAATTTTGGATAACGCTGCAGGTTTTCTTTGATTTTGGCTAGGGGAATTGGATCCGCATAACCTTTATGGGTTTTTAAAAATTCTAGCATCAATGGATCCCATTTCGAGTTGTGGATATCCGCCAATAGTCGGCACTCATTCAAAGCCCAGGTTTCAGGATGTTCGCCCTTTTCCCGTAAAATTTCTAAGGGCCGATCACAAAACTGAAGATCCGGTTGATCAATAAAAAAGTCCGCCCAAGTAATGATCGTTCCAGCTGCATAATTATGAGCAAAAATCCCGAAGACATAATCCTGCACCAGCTGATTAAGGCTGTAGGAATTCAAATGATCATTCTGATCAATCAGGCCTGATAAGCGTAAATGCAAACCACCCCAACTGGATTTAAAGCCTAAGGCTATAATTAAAGAATCCACCACCCGAGAACCACAAACAGAAGTGTCACCGCTGACAAAGCACTGATCGTCAGGAATTTGTGCGCGAAGCTTAAAA
>JAYWDA010000180.1:0-1583 GCA_043780105.1 Pseudobdellovibrionaceae bacterium
TAAATTTGTTCGGCAAATTCGGCTTGATCCAAGTGCAGTGGATTTTTAATAACTGGTTCCGATTGAAACCAGTCCAAAGAATGTTTTTGGCCTGGGTAAGTGATGCGATTTTCAGGCCGCACAAAAATATAGGGCCGAATAAAATCGTGTTCCATCCAAGCCGCTTTTTGTAAAATCGGATTCAAAGCCAAAGTTTAAATTCCTTATTAAGAAAGAGGACCAATCATTTGTTCGGGTCGAACCACTTGATCAAATTTTTCTGCTGTCAGAAGTCCTGATTTAACCGCTTCTTCTTTTAAAGTCGTTCCATTTTTATGCGCGGCCTTTGCAATCTTGGCCGCATTGTCATAACCAATATGCGGATTCAGTGCTGTCACTAACATCAAAGAATTATCTAAATGTTTCTTGATCTGCGCGTGGTTCGCTTCAATATCTTTCACACAGTGATCTGTAAAGGATTCGCAAGCATCAGAAATCAATCGCGTCGAGTTCAGAACATTAAAAACAATTAGCGGTTTAAAAACATTCAATTCAAAATGGCCATTCATTCCACCAATAGAAACCGCCACATCATTGCCAATGACTTGGGCGCAAACCATTGTCATGGCTTCGCTCTGAGTGGGATTCACTTTACCCGGCATGATCGAAGATCCAGGTTCATTTTCTGGCAGTAGCAATTCACCAATTCCGCAGCGAGGACCTGATCCCAACAAGCGAATGTCGTTGGCAATTTTCATTAAGGAAACTGCTAAACTTTTTAAAGCGCCACTGACTTCGACCAAGGCATCATGGGAAGCTAATGCTTCAAATTTATTTTCTGCTGTTGTAAAAACAATTCCAGTCTCTTTTGAAATCACTTTCGCCGCCGCCACAGCAAATTGAGGATGAGTATTTAAACCCGTTCCCACGGCCGTCCCACCAAGAGCCAGCTCATGCAAGTGCGGCAGAGTATTTTTCACTCGCTGCAAACCATGCTTCAGCTGCGTGGAGTATCCAGAAAACTCTTGGCCCAATGTTAAAGGGGTTGCATCCATTAAGTGAGTGCGACCGATTTTTACGATGTCTTTAAATTCTTCAGATTTTTTTTCCAAGGCTTTTTGTAATTTTTCAACCATCGGCAGCAACCGATGATGAACTTGATCAGCCACGGCAATATGCATGGCCGTTGGAAAAGTATCGTTCGACGATTGACCTTTGTTCACATCATCATTGGGATGCACATCCTTGGCCGGCAATTTGACACCCATCATATTCATGGCGCGGTTGGCAATCACTTCATTCGCATTCATATTTGTTTGAGTGCCAGAACCCGTTTGCCAAACCACCAAGGGAAAGTGCTCATCCAGTTTTCCTTGAATAACCTCGTCGGCGGCTTTTACGATCAGCTCGGCTTTTTTTGCATCTAGTAAACCCAGCTGTTGATTGGTCATCGCTGCACATTTTTTTAAGATGCCCAAAGCTTTGATCATTTCACGAGGGAATCGATCGCCACCGATTTTAAAATTTTCAATAGACCTTTGAGTTTGGGCGCCCCAGAATTTGTCGCCGGGAACTTTGACTTCGCCCATCGTGTCTTTTTCAAT
>JAYWDA010000181.1:0-13636 GCA_043780105.1 Pseudobdellovibrionaceae bacterium
AGTTCGGGAAAAGGCGGGGTCGGGAAATCCACCGTCGCTGTTAATTTAGCCGCAGCTTTAGGAAAAAGCAAAAAGGTGGGCCTCCTGGACGCAGACATCTATGGCCCGAGTATTCCTAGAATGTTAGGCGCTCTTCATCAAAAGCCAACGATCACCGCCGAACAAAGACTGGAACCGATCACTCGCTATGGCATCAAGCTGATGAGCATTGGATTTATTATTGAAGAAGATGCCGCAGTTGTTTGGCGCGGACCCATGCTTTTCAAAGCCATGGATCAGTTTATTCGAGATGTAAACTGGGGTGAATTGGATTATTTGATTGTTGATTTGCCGCCAGGAACTGGTGATGTGCAATTGTCTTTGGTGCAAAAGGTTCCCATTGCTGGAGCCATCGTTGTTAGTACGCCCCAGAATATTTCCTTCACAGATGTTAAGAAAGCTTTAGATATGTGGAATCGTGTCAGTGTGAAAGTTTTAGGGCTTGTTGAAAATATGGCTTATATGTTGAACCCGGTGAACGGCGAAAAAATTCAGATGTTCCCTGCCGGTGAATTAGAAACCTATATCCAAAAAAAGAATATTCTGAAGTTAGCTTCAATTCCATTCAATCCCGCCGTCGGGCTTTCAAGCGAAGCAGGAGTCCCGATTTTAGAGAGCCACAGTGCTTCTCCTGAATCGCAAGAATTTATCAAATTAGCAAACCGTCTCACGGAACTCATTAACTAAACCTTGTTTAGGTCGTCTAAATTATTGATTTTAGGTAGCCCTTTCTCAGGATGAAACAGGCTTACGAACTGTTTTGGGAATCTTTGATCGTGCTCTTGCGGCCCAGGCCTTGGTCCTGTTATTCTATAAATGTTGAACGTTAAGCCTGTAGAAGATGTTACAGGCGAGCTGAAGGAGGTTTGCGGGTGAAGTATCGAATTCACGACCACCACGACGAAGCCATTAAGTGAAGACGCTAAATAACTTTTTAAAAACAGCCCTTTGAGATTTCAAATTTTGGTTCTTGGGAATAACACTCACAAGCACCTTTGAAACCTGAAAGGGAAGTTCGATTCCCTTGCAACACTTTAACAGGAGGTTCCTTAGCGGTTTACTCTACAGGATAATATCCTTCTTTGCCTCAAGGCAAACCTCGCGAAAGCGTGGGTCGCAAAGCTAAAGGGGTTCTCCCGTCGCAAGACGGAGTGCCAGCCAGCTGCCAAAGGTCAGAGTCACCCGAGGAAGGTGAGGTACAAATGGAAGGACTGATACATATCAACCAGGATCGGTTTCATTCCCCTTAGCCTGCGTGTTTCATCAAGGTCGATGGCTCGCAGGCACCTTTTTTTCTACCAACAAATATTTTGCTAAATTTTTAATTATCTAGAGGCTTGCGCCACAGGAATCAGAAGCATCGAGCCAACGAAAAGCTTCGATGGATTTTTGATTTTATTTTTTTGTTTTAAGGATCCGTAGTCGACATTGTATTTCTGGGCAATCAAATGCAAATTCTCTCCCCGTCGAACAATATGTTTTACAATTCGTTTAGACTTAGAAGCAAGACCGCGCACAGCCGCATGGCGAGCCTGTTCTTTGTGGGATCGACTTTCATTGCGTCCGCCATTTTCGCTGGCGGTTTCACCATTTGGTATTTTTAATTTCAAACCCACCTTCAAAGTGTTCCCACGTTGAATGTTATTAATTCTTTTTAATTGATCGACGGTTGTCTTATATCTTTTTGCGATCGTGAATAAGGAATCCCCACTTTGCACAATATAATATCTTGCAGACCCTTCGGCCACGCCGACGACGGCTGATTGACCGCGCGGAGTTGCAGACACATTGGTCTTTGCACTTCGTTGACTGACCGGTGTCCTGTCAGGAACGGCTAACATCATTCCAACTTTTAACTTTTTTCCCTTAGGAAGATCGTTCAAATCGCGAAGGTAGGCAACCGATGTGCGGAATCTACGAGCCACCGTGTTTAAAGAATCGCCGCGTTTAATCCGATAATTTTGCACATCCCCTGTGTCAGCAATGTACTCAACCTTTTCGACGGTACTTTCGTTGGCCGCAGCGATAGCGCTGTCTTTTTGGCCCACAGGAATTCGGATATCCAACATATTATTTGTTAAAGGCGCAATCTCGCCTTTAAATTTTGGATTTAAGGCTTTAAAATCTTCGTAATTATAGCTCATTTTATCAGCCATCACGCGCAAGTTAACAGGCTTATTTAGAGCGATACTGTCGAACTCAATCGGTGGTAAATAATCGATATCTTTGAAATCATATTTTTCAGGATTTTTTGCAATAAGTTTGGCCGCAATATATTTAGGTATGTAATTGATGGTTTCTTTAGGAAAACGATTTTTCTTTGCCAGTTCCCAGAAGTCACGAGTGTACTGGCTCATCACTTCTTTTTTCACTCGGTTTTCGCCGACATTGTAAGACGCCATCGCCAAATACCAAGATCCAAAAACACTGTAAAGGCCTTTGAAGTAATCAGCTGCGGCTTGGGTCGCTAGGACAGGATCGCGGCGATCATCCATAAAGCGATCAATTTGCAAACCATATCGTTTTCCAGTACCACGAATAAACTGCCAATATCCCACGGCTGAAGCGTGGCTGACGGCTTGTGAACTAAAGCCTGATTCGATCATTGCGATATAAAAAATATCCTCTGGAAGACCGTTATCGCGCAAAACTTTTTTCATTAATTTTTCGTATCGCGTGGACCGCGCTAAATAGCGCTCCATATGTGGGCGCCCTCGTCCTTTAAAATAAGATATCCACTTTTCAACCAAGGGATTCACTTCAGACGGAATATTTTCAAGCTCTTCATCCACCACCTTAGGACCCTCTGGATCAGATAAATGGAAGGATTCGATATCTTTATTTGCACCTGAATTTGAATTTGCAGAAACAGAAGGTGAGGAGTTTCCAGGACTGGATGATTTTCCAGTCGCACAGGCTGACAAAAGAACAGCCATAACAGATGCGGCCAAAACACCGCTGATGGAGCGAACAACTGACATGAAACCTCCCAAGGCTTTTAGCGTATCAAATCCGCTCTTACTTCACAATCATAGAAGGCGCGGCCGATGCCGATTTGGCGGAAAGATCTGACCAAAAGACGGGCTTCAAAGTCACAGGACCTTTGTCGATCAGCTGATAAATCAAAATGTTTCTTAAAATAGCCTTCACGTAAAAGCTGGTTTCAGTCCAGGGAAGTTCATCAAACCACAATTCGTCGATGGGCTCGCTGCTGTGTTTTTCTCTTAAAGCTGCAATCTCGGGCCGAAGCTCTAACCAGGACTTCAGTCGCACGGGTCCAGCATTGTAGGCCGCAAGCGCCATCGGAACATTTTGCGAAAACTGACGCAGCATCTCGGAAACATAGAATGTCCCCATAGGAACGTTCACTTCCGGTCGATACATGTCTTCCGGAATTTGCACCTTCATTTTCAGTTTGCGCGCAATCTCATCAGCCGTCGGCGGAATCATCTGCATCAGGCCCATAGCGTTAGATGTCGAGACAGCCCGCAGGGAAAAAGCACTTTCTTGCCGGATAAGGCTACGAATTAAAAAAGGATCAATTCCATATTTTTTAGCTTCGGGCTCAATCCAAGTTGCATAAGATTTTGGATAACTAAAATTAATAAATTTTAAATTTCGAAAGGCAGGGTCTTGTTCCACCAAACGATTGGTTAGCAAAATCACAGCCGGTGACTGCTGCGCTTTTGCAAGCAGTTGCAACCACCGCCAAATCCCCTCTGAAGTGACAGGCGTGGGTAATCCCAATATTTCCTGCTGAGCCTCTAGAACCCAGCCATTTTCTGCTAAAATCTTAAAGCGCTTCCAACTTTCGTGCTGATGCGGAAGCAGCGGGATTTTCATATTTTCTTGTTTTGCAACATTTGGAATAGCTTCAGGAAATGAAATGATTCCGTCTTGTTTTTCAGCGCGTAATCTTAAGCCGTAGTAGGAAAAAGGATATCGATCCATCAGGGCATCACGTTCAGCTCCGGCATTTTGATCGCTTTTCTTTTGTAAGCACCGAATCTGCCAGTACCAGGCGTTAAGCTGAAATCGATCTTTGTCAGAATTTTTAACTTGCTGAAAAAATCCAGCTGCTTTTTCGAATTGTGCTTTACGGAAAAAAATCAGGCCCTCGCGAAATTGGGCCTCTAAGGCTTCATCCGTGCTGGAATGTTTTAATATTAATTGATCGAAAGCCTGGAGAGCTTTATCGTCAATCCCAAGAAATTGGGCGGACCTTCCTTGAATCCATAACAACGACCCTGCTTGGGGCGAAGATTCAAAAAAGGGTAAAGCTTTTTCAACGATCAGCAAAGCAGCCTTGAAATCTCCACGCCGATGAAGCGCTTGAGCCCAGTCAACCCAACGACTTGAATCGGCTGACAGCAAGTTTTTAAGGGCTTCTGCTTGTTTTTCTTTATTTTGTGAAAAATAAATATCCAAGGCTTTATCTTTATATTTTTTGGCCTGCGGACCTTGCGGAAATTGCTGAAGGGATTGGATCATCAGAGCCTGCGCGCTTAAGGCTTGATTGCTGGATAAATATTTTTGAATTTCTTCATCCATTTTCTGCTCTTTGCTAGTTTCAGTATTTAATGTGATTTTTACCGAACGATTCGATTTTAATTCCAGCAGATTTTGAATTTTATCGTTCAGATTATTTGAAGGATTTAAATCCTGACTTTGCTTTAGATAAAACGCCGCTTCGTCTCTCTTTTTTTCTTCTATCAAAACATCTGACTTTGCGCTCATCCAGGCCGACTGCTGGTCTTTGGATAAAAGCTCCCAATGCTTGGCCCAGGTTTCGAGAATTTGTTCTTGGGCTTTAATAGAATCGCTGTCTTCTAAAAGCTGCGTCATGGTCAGCGTCCAAGCGTCCCCGAAAGCGACTTTCCAGGGCCCTTGTTCTAATTTTAAACTTGAGATCGAAGCAACGATTTTTTTAAGGTCAGCTGATTTATTTTTATTTTCTGAGGCCGCTTGCAGACATTGCAAAATAGTTGTCGCAAGCCAGCCTTTAATTTCTGATTTTGGTAAAAGTCCTTGGCCCACTTGGTAACACCGAGCAAATTCGCGCTGCGCTTGATAAGTTTTTACAAGGGCTAAGGGCTTGAGCCCACTTTTATTCTTTGGCTGATCAAAAGCATTAAGGCCTTTAAAGACTTTTAATTCTTTATCCAAATCAATTTCGGTTGTAGCATGCCCCTGTTTTGTAAAAACCAGAGATCCAAAAAACAAAATTAAAGCAATTTTTTTCATTAATGTCTCGATAATTAGGGTTACAGGGCTTTCTCATCCTGCTAAAACAACATCGATGACGCAAGAACCTTCTCCTCAAATCACGCTTTGCATTCCGGTTTTAAATGAGGAAAAAACCTTACCTGGGCTTTTCAGCAATTTAACTTCTTACTTTGATAAATTTATGATTCCCTTTGAAGTGGTTTTTTGCCTCGATCCTAGCACTGATTCCAGCGAAAAAATTCTTGCGGAAGCCCAGCGAAAAAATTCTACGTTCCGCTATATCGTTAATTCAAGACGCTTAGGCCGAGCGCAAAGTCTTTTGCGAGCTTTAGGCGAAGCAAAAGCTCCGTACATTGCAAGTGCCTCGGCGGACCTTTCTGTTCCTTTGGGCGATCTGATGAAGCTGTTACAAAGCATGAGCGAAAAAAACGCTTCGATCGCTTTTGGAACACGTGTAGATAAAAAAGATTCTCCTTATTTAAGCTCAACGTCTAAAAAACATTGTTTGGAAATCACCTATATGAATATCTTTTGGGAGCAAAAAAAACGGCACTTCAAAGATCCTTTTTGCCCTGCTTTTGTTTTTAAAAAGGAAGTTCGTGATTTATTACTCAGAGATTTAAAAGTATCTGGCTGGTATCTGACTTTAAATTTACAAGATCAGATTTTGGAAAAAAATATTCCTTTTACAGAAGTTCCCGTTTACACCGGGACTTCTAACAAAAAATCATTTCCTTACTATCGTGAATATTTAAGACTTTTCTGGCGGAGTCTCAGCCGCTAAGGCCGATAAAAGTTTTTGGCTTAAAGCGCGAGCCTCCTTTACAGTCTTTTTTAAAGTCTCAGGCTCAACGTATTTGCTGACCATCTCGTCGGGAGCAAAAGAAAGAACCTGGTAAAGTTCAAATGCCTTACTTAAAGGCTCGCCCAGCTCGCGGCGCACGGAAGGTGGAACTTTTTCTAGCAATCGACCGATCTCTTGCACAGCACCCCCGTCTCCTGTGGCTTCGCCTAGTAAAAAATAAAACACATTCATCAGGTCGCTACCCACTTTTTTATGATCATTGGCTTTCAGGGCGGCATCGACTTTAACGAATCTTTTTTCAATCAGCTCTTTTAAACTTTTCTTTCTTTGACCCCAACCTAATTCATTTCGAGCTTTTAGCAGAAGACTGAGCAGCATCAGAAAATACACACTTCCTAGAATCGTCGGGTTGCCTGTGACTCTGGCCCAGGCCGTGCTAATTTGGGATTCAGCCACTGGTGGTGGCAGCTGCGGAGTGAGCTTTTTTTCAGGGCTGGCCACGGCTTTATTTTGACTGCTGTCGCCGACGGCGCCAACAGGAGCTTGAGAATTTTCGGAAATTTCTAAATCAACCGCCGCTGTTTTTTTCTGGTAATATTTTTTTGTGGCCGCATCAAAAAGACTGACGGTGATTTCGGGAATATGCAAAACGCCTTTTTCTCGAGGAATCATTAAAATATCAAACTGCTTATAACTGCGCCCATCTTTAAAAAATTTAGATTCCGATTTTGTGTCATAGATCTCGATGGTTTTTGGCCAGCTGATAGCCGGAAGGTCAATTAATTTTGCATTCCCGTAACCCTCAAAGCGAACTCGCAAATTAAAAGGTTGGTTGACCGGAAACTTTTGACCTTCTACGGATGTTTGCACTTCAAATTGTCCAACGGCGCCCGCAAAATCCTGGGGACGGTTTTCCGTAGGCAATGATTTAACTTCGACAGACACTCGCTCGCTTGAACGAGTGTATTCATTGGCAGCCCCTAAGCCGAACCCTTGTTGTGGCAATCTGACTCGGGATTTAATTTTATATTCATCAATCACGGCCGTTCCCGGCTTGATTGGAAACAGAGCATGGGACGCCAGCAATGCTTTTCGATAAGCCACACCATTCACAACTTCTTCTGTGAACTGAATACTTGGAACTTCTTCAATAATTTCTTTCCAAAAACCTTTTAAATCTGGAAACTTAACTCTGTCTAAACTTTCCATTTGTCCGCGAGTGTAAATATACCAAGAAACGGCGATTTGCTCGCCTTCAAACACTTCTGTTTTATCAACTTCGACTTGAACAAAAAAGGCTTCATCTGGATTTTTCGGCAAAGTGCGAAACTGTGGATCCACCATGCGTCGATGCAAACCTTGCTGAGGTTCACTCGGCGCTCCTCCTCCGCCGCCGCCAGCTCCAGGAGGTGCCCTTCGATTTAAAAGTTGGTTGAACATTTCTTCTTCCAACCGATCAACATCTTCCATGGAATTGGCCCCTGGCCAACTAAACCCCGGTGGCAAATTATTTCGAGGCGCTTGAGGCTGACCCCGGCGTTTTTTCCCAGCGCCTCCACCAGCATTTAAATCTAAGACCGTGACCAGGATCGGCTGCGTGCGATAAATTTTTCCACTGACTTTCACATCAAGGGCCGGAATGGACAGTCGACCCGCCTTCATGGGGGTTAAGGCAAAGTTAAAATCTTTTCGCCGTTGCGTTTCCCAATCCATCCCCGACGGCGTCGATACCATTTTTTGACTGACCGACGTTGAATCCCAGGTGTTGTCTAAACGAAAACCATCTAGGTCAGCTAAACGCGGAGACTCAATATCAACGGACTCGTTAGATAAAACGGAAACACTTAAAGTGATGGCTTGTTCCACGGAAGTTTCATTGGAATCAACATTGGCCTGAACAGTCACTGCTGACACCGAGGCCGCCCACAAAAAACTGATCATAAACAATAAAAAATCACCAGTCTTTGTCACGGGGTTGCTCCTTCGCATCTTTACGATTGTAATCTGCACGAATTTTTTGTTCTTGCTGCTTTAATTCACCCAGAATTTTTTTAACATCGCTCTCGCTCAGCTCACCCTTAAAAGGTCGCGGTTGATATTTTTTAGTGGCTTCATAATCCTTAGGTTGTTCCTTTTTATCCTTATCATCTTTTTTATCGTTGTCGTCTTTTTTATCATCCGGCTTTTTTTCTTTATTTTTGTCGTCTTTATTTTGACCTTGGCCACCGCCACCGGATTTTTGCTGCTTAGTTAAAAGTTCAATATTAGTTTTAGTTTCCTGGGATCCCGGATTTAGGTCTAAAGCTTTTTGATACCAAACCAATGCTTCATCGACTTTTCCTTGTTTAGCGATACCTTGAGCTAAATTAAACCGAGCCGTAAATTTTACCTGATCATCCTTCGCTTTTTCTTCAGCAAAGGCATAAGACTTAATGGCCTTTTCAATATCCTTATTCGCATCAAGGCTGACACCTAAGTTATTATGAAACACAGGCTCGAAAGGCTGGAGAGACAAGGCTTGAACAAAATTTTGCTGAGAGCCCGACGTGCTTTCAGACTTCAGCATTTTAACGCCTTTGTTATTGGCGGAATTGGCCAGCAGCTGTTCTTTTTGATTGCAACCTATACTTAAAAGTATAATTAAAATGCCGTATAGAAACCTCATGCTGGTGGCACCTCATAGCGGCCGCGCCACAAACGAAACTGAGTGCGACGATCCCCTAGCACCAATTCAATAAGGCCAAAAATTAATGCAAACAATAAGGGCCATTGAAAACGTTCGTCGAACTGAATTGCGATGGAACTTTCAAACTGCTTTTTTTCTAATTGAGCAATATCATCGACAACTTGCTTGACGTGGTTACCACTAAAAGTTGCGTAGTAAAATGAACCCTGACCTTTTTTAGCAAGCTCGCGTAAAGCATCGCCCTTGACCGTTGTAATCACCGTCTGGCCTTGCCGATCTTTTTTGTAATTCTTTAAGTATCCCATGCCGTCACGAATTGGAATAGTTCCACCTTTTTCAGTTCCGTAAGCAATCGTAAAAATTCGAACGCCTTTTTTTACTAGTTCCTCAGCCACCTTGCTTGCGCCAGGTTCATTGTCTTCGCCGTCTGAAGCCATTAAAATCACTCGCGTTACTTTCACAATGTCATCGGATTCAATGCCACCGCGTTCAAACGCTTTATCGGCGACAGTCAATGCTTCCTGAAAACTAGTGCCCTGAGTGCTGACCGACTCTGTTGTAAGAGATTCAATAAACATTTTAACGGCTGCGGGATCTGTCGTCAGCGGAGAAATTAATCCAGCGTTTCCTGCAAAGGCCACAATGCCGATTTTATTTCCAGACATTTGATCGACAATCCGACTTAGCTCGGCCTTGGCTTGTTCGAGCCGACTTGGCTTAACGTCATCAGAAAGCATACTTTCCGAGACATCCACTAAAAATAAGATTTCAACGCCTTCGGTTTTTATTTCTTGCTTACTTTGGCCAGCTTGCGGCCGCGCTAACGTAGCAATTAACAAAAACAAAATCGCCGCTTCTAAAAATCTTTTAAGTCTTCTCTTTTTAATTGAAAGAGATTTTGTCAAAAAAGGTGAAAGCCTTGCGCCTATTTTAGAATTTAGGATGTTGCGAACCTGCCGGTCTCGCCAAAAAGTAAGAACAATTAAAGCCAGAATTAACCAAAGCCATTTAAAGGCTGCAAAGTTTTCGAATCGAAACATTAGGGCAGCCTCCTTAACCATGTCCGACTTAAAATCAGCGACAGACAATATAGAAAAAGGGCCAGCATTATATACGGAGGAAATTTTTCTGTGTAGCGCGTAAACTTATTCACATCGACTTTGGTTTTTTCTAAAGAATCGATATCTTTGAAAATACCCTCTAAAGAGTCTTCTTTAGAGGCTCGGTAATACTTGCCACCGGTTTCAGAGGCCATTCGGCTAAGGAGATCTGCATTCACTGTGCTTTCAAAAGGCAAATATGTTTTAATTTTTTTACCAAAAACATCTTGCTGATAAACTGGAATACGCGTCGGTCCATCATGTCCAATACCTACACTGTAAACTTTGATTCCATAACCTTTGGCCACTTCCAAGCCCGTTTCAGGGTCAATGGTGCCGCTATTGTTTTCTCCATCCGTCATAAAAATCATCACACGACTTTTTGCCGTCGAATCTTTAAGTCGTCCGGCGGCGTTGGCCATGGCAACCCCAATTGCGGTTCCATCTTTAATATGGGCGTCTTTTGCGGTTGTAATTTCATCGACGCGACTGATCAGCATTGGATAATCTAAAGTTGGTGGCACCATGGTAAAGGATTCACCAGCAAAAACCACCAGACCAATGCGATCAGAAGTTCTGCGCCCGACAAACTTTTTTAAGGTTTCTTTCGCAGACTCCAAACGATTCAATGGCTTCATATCTTCGATCAACATACTGTCTGAAATATCCATACAAATGATGATGTCTATTCCTTCAACATTTTTTCTGATTTTAGTATTACCCTCGCGCGGACGCGCCAATGCAACAACTGCAAACACCATCGCAAGAATTTTTAGAACTTCAGGCAATAAACTTAATTTAGCACGCAAACCAGCACGGGCTGATTTCACTTCTTGCAAAGAGCTAAACTGCAAGGACGCTTCTTTTTTCCCACGCTGCCAACGATTCCAGATAAAAACCAGGATTAAAAGAATCAGAAGTAAAAAAGCACTTGGCGTTTCCCAGGTCATCGAAGGCGACCCTTCTGCAAATCTGCGTCCTGGGCTTTAGAAATTCTCTCAGCCAAGACTCTGAAGTTTTCTGCCAATTGAACACCATCGCGACTTTTTAAATTTTTAGCCTCGCTGGCTTTTGCCATCTCAAGCATTAATTTCTTAAGCTCAAAGCCCTGACTTTCAAAAGTCTGTGGATGATATTTCTTAACATCTTTTAATATTTTTCGATCGGTCCATTTCAAAGCCGGCACTTTAAAAGTTCTTGTTAAAAAAAGTCGAAAAGCCTGATCTACTTCTTTTTGAAATTCAGAAAGAATTTCAGCCGAGCTTTCTTCATCATAGAAAAACGATTTTTCCCTGCGCCAATGTCGGTAAAGCTTATGCACCTCGGCCAAAGGCGATAAAGCCGAATCATGTTTTCTAAGGTCTTCGATCAGGTTTTTTCGTTGAATATAAGTCCGTAATCTTAAGCCAATGGCTGTCGCGATCACGACAACGATAAGGCCCAGAGAAAGCCATAGGGTCAAAGGCCAACTCATAGCTAGCACCATGGGACCGAAAGGTTCAACCTGGGCCTCTTGTTTTTCAATGACGCTTTGGACTTCGAAATTTACTTTACCTAGATCAACCTTTTCTTCACCTAGTTTAAATTTTAAAGGCTGAAATTGTTGATTTCCGGCTAGGTAACTTGTGACCTCTAACTGCAATTTTTCTGGAGAGATAAAGTTTGAAGAAAGAATTTTTAAAGAATGAGGGTTTTGGTTTTCAGCAAATTCGATCGGCCAAGCTTCGGGCTTAAAAGTTTTAGGAAATTCGCCCTGACAATCCAGAATAAATTTACGCCCGACGGTGATCACACCATCTGGCAAACCTTCAACTTTAGGAATTTGCAGTGCACACTCAGCCATGAGCTCTTTTCCTAAAATACTTAATCAAGGGATCGAAATAGTCACCTTGGGTCACGACATCCACCCGCTCGACCTGAGCCAGTCTTAGCATTTTATCGCGCAGAGTTTTTCGCTGCCGATGGGATTGCTTGTAAGAGTCTTGAAAAACAGCCGCCGAAGTGTCCACCGTTATAATTTCGCCGGTCTCGGGATCTTGTAAATCCACTAGGCCCCAGTTCGGTAGTTCGTCTTCAGCCATATCCTGTACAACACAAGCGACGACATCGTGCCGATCGCCTAAAATCCGCAGGGCCTTATCGAAGCCGTCATCGACAAAATCACTAAATAAAAAAATGGCGGCGCGCTTTTTCAAAATTCCGTTCAAGTATTGTAAAGCCGTATTCATTTTGGTCTGACTTGATTTGGGTTTAAAAAATAAAAGATCGCGCAAGATTCGATAAACATGTCCGCGGCCTTTTTTAGGCGGCACAAAATGTTCGACTTGATCTGAAAATAAAAGCAAACCCACCTGATCGTTATTTTTCACAGCGCTAAAGGCCAGCACCGCCGCCAAATGAGTCATGATTTCGCCTTTAAAATAAGCGCCCGTGCCAAAATCAGAAGAGCCACTGATATCAATCGCTAAAATCAGCGTCATCTCGCGTTCTTCTTCAAATTTTTTAATATAGGGCTTACCGGCCTTTGCAGTCAGTGGCCAAGAAATGGCGCGGACATCATCGCCCGGCACATATTCCCGAAAATCAGCAAAGGTCATTCCCTGACCTTTGAACATAGTATGATATTCACCGGCAAAAATATTATTTACCAGCTTCCGCGTGCTGAGCTCAATCAGTTTAACTTTTTTGAGGACCTCAACCGGGAAATCCAAATCACCCTACCTCGATCTGCGATAAGATTTCCTTGATAATATCATCGGTCTTTATATTTTCGGCCTCGGCCTCATAAGTTAGAATTAAACGATGGCGAAGGACATGGTAAATGATTGCTTTCACATCTTCGACGGTCACATAACCGCGACCGCGCAAAAAGGCATGGGCTTTTGCCGCGCGTAGCAGACTTAAAGTGGCGCGCGGAGAACCTCCGACTTGAATTAGATTAGCGACTCGGCTGAGGCCATACTCAGATGGCTTTCTTGTCGCCATAACAATTTCGACAATGTAATTCTTTACTTTTTTATCAACGTAAATTTGATCAGCACGCTCAGCCGCTCGCAAAAGTTCTTCTTTTGAAATCACTGATTGAATTTGCGGTCGCTGATTTTTTCCCATGCGCTCTAAGATTTCCATCTCTTCGCCCTTTGTGGGATAATCAACGTTGATCTTAAACATAAAGCGATCCATCTGCGCCTCTGGCAGCGGATACGTTCCTTCTTGCTCCAAGGGATTTTGCGTCGCAAGAACAAGGAACGGCACTTCTAATTTGTAAGTGTGCTCACTGATGGTGACTTGCTTTTCTGCCATCGCTTCAAGCAGCGCACTTTGCACTTTCGCAGGCGCTCGATTGATCTCATCGGCCAAAACGATATTTGTAAAGATGGGTCCTTTTTTTGGCGCAAACTCGCCACTTTTTGGATTAAAGATCATGGTGCCGATCAAATCCGTAGGCAGCAAATCGGGAGTGAATTGCACCCGCTGAAAATCTAAAGAGATCGACTGCGACACAGAGGCAATCGTTAAAGTCTTTGCCAAACCCGGAACACCTTCCAGCAAGATATGACCACCGGTGAGAAGGCCCATCATAATTCCTTCGACCATTTCCTTTTGGCCGACGACGACTTTGCTGATTTCGTTCATCATTCGTTCAACGAATTGACTTTCTTTTTGAATGGCCGCATTGAGCGCCAGAATGTCTACTTCAGACACATAATCCTCCCTGATTTTATTTCCTCTCTATTTCATAGTTTTCTGTGGAAATTCGCAAGTTTAGACTTTCTCTGC
>JAYWDA010000182.1:0-3102 GCA_043780105.1 Pseudobdellovibrionaceae bacterium
TATGGTAAGTGATGCAGCTGTAAGATCACCTCGAAGTCGTCGAATCTTGGTGATCGATGAAGATTTAGATAGCTTGAACATCCTTTTGGAGCCGCTTCGTTGGGAAGGTTACGACGCCCGAGGAGCCCAAAGTGTTCAAGAGGGTCTTCAGCTTTTAGAAAGCTGGACGCCGCATATTGCACTTTTGGATTTGACGGCTAATCGCGGGGGCATGCAGGCCTTAGCTAAAATTCGCCAAAAATTAACTCATACGTCTTGTCTGATTATTTCTGAAGATTCTTCCACTGAATCGATCATCATGTGTCTGGATGCAGGGGCCGATGATTATATTATTAAACCCTTTGTGCCTCTGGAGCTTTTGGCTCGAATCAGAACGCATCTTCGCATCCGCGATTTGCACGAGCAAGTGGTCTATGCCAATGAAAAATTAAAAGAGCTTGTTGATACCGATGATTTAACTGGCCTTTTTAATATGCGCTCACTTTATCAGCGCCTGGAATTTGAAATTGAGCGGGCGCGAAGATTTAATCGAGGCGTCGTATGTGTGATGATGGACATGGATTTTTTCAAAACCGTCAATGATGGCCACGATCATCTTTTTGGCAGCCATGTGCTTTCTGAAGTGGGCAAAATCATCAAAGAAAATACGCGCAACACAGATATTGCAGCCCGATATGGCGGCGATGAATTTTTAGTGGTTTTGACTGAGGTCAATTATGAAGGTGCGTTCCTATTTTGTGAACGCCTTCGGCAAAGTATTGAAGCCAAAAATTTCATTAATGGCGAAGATGCGATTCGCTTGACGATTTCAATTGGCTTTACGACCTACCCTGAAGCTGAAAAAATCAATGCTCGGGAAATGGTTCGACGGGCTGATCATGCTCTTTATGAAGCTAAAAGGCAGGGTCGAAATCGAGTTTGCTATTTCGAGGCTGAAAGTAACATAAGAGTCCTTAATCCCGCAGGATCCAGAACTGCAACACCGGCGTTACCGGCTTCATCAAAAAGTAAAGTTAGAAAGAAAAAAGTCAGCTAATTCTAGAAAGAACATTCTTAAGTTGACTCAACAGAGTGGCTTTTTATAGTGGGCTTATGTCATTGAATTCATCCATTGATTTTAAAGCTCGTAAAAAAGCTGCCCTTATTTCTTTTATGACAAGTTTTGTCGTTTTAGGTCTGAAAGTTTATGCCTTTCAGCAGACCAAATCGACAGCCATTTTATCTGACGCGCTTGAAAGTATTGTGAATGTTTTAACCTCACTGATCGCAGTTTTTGTAATTGGTTATTCATCCCAGCCTGCCGATGAAGATCATCCTTACGGACATGGGAAATCAGAATTTTTTTCTGCGGCCTTTGAAGGCGGAATGATTTTTTTTGCAGCCCTAGTGATTTTTGCTGAAAGTATAAAAGCCCTCGTGGGACACGGAGAAATTCGAGCCATTGATACTGGAATTTTTTATATTGCCGTAGCTACGGGAGTTAATTTAGCTGTCGGACTTTATTTGCGCCGGGTGGGATTACGAGAGAAATCAGAAACACTAATAGCCAGCGGCGCGCACCTTTTTTCGGACGTCATTACAACCGTGGGTGTGATTATTGGATTGTTAATTGTAAAGGCTACGGACTGGCCAATGGCTGATGCGCTGATCGCATTCGGTGTGGGCTTGCATCTGATGTACGAAGGTTACAAGATTGTTATTAAATCAGTGGCCGGATTAGTGGACGCAATTGATGTAAAGTCCCTTGAAATTCTTTCAAAATTAATCGGCGACCAAAGGTCTGCAGGGATCATAAATATCCACAACGTCCGAGCTATTCGCTCCGGCAGTTTTCACCATATTGATGCCCACTTAGTGGTGCCTGAATACTGGCATGTTTCTAAAGCCCATGAATTGACTCACCATCTTGAGCAAGCTGTCGTCGAGCTTTATCCTTATGACGGCGAATTTGCATTTCACTTGGACCCCTGTAAGCGCAGTTTTTGTCGGCAATGTGATGTTGCGGACTGCCCGATTCGAGTGGCTCAGTTCGAACAATTGTATTCCTTTTCAGTCACCAATTTGATACAAGGGCCTCAAATAACAAATGAGCCCGATGGAAGCCTTCCAAAACAGACGTGACATTAATATTACGCGCACTTTGCCGCGACCCAATGCCTACACAATTGCATTGGACGGTGAATTTTCGCATGTCGCTTTCAATGAAGAGCGAGCCCCTTTATTCAAAGGCCAGTGGCGTGATAAAGTTTTTAAAGTCCCCGCGGAGAGCCCGTTGGATCTTGAGATCGGCACTGGCAATGGATTTTTTTTCGCCCATCGCGCAAAGGCGCATCCGCAAAGAAATTTATTGGGACTAGAACTTAAATATAAACCTTTGATTCAATCCATTCGTAGAGCCACATTGGACGGCGGAAAAAATGTGGCGATCGCAAGATATCATGCTTTTAACATGAGCGATCTTTTTGAAGCCGAAGAATTAAATCATGTTTTCATCCATTTTCCTGACCCATGGACAAGTCCAAAGAAGCCAAGAAATCGTATCGTGAATCGGTACCATCTGGGATTGCTTTACAATCTACAAAAGCCAGGATCTTTTTTGGAATTTAAAACCGATTCCCGCGAATATTTTTTGTGGGCCATGGAAGAAATTAAAGAAAGCCCTTTTAAAATTGAATTTCAAACTCAGAATTTACACCAATCTGAAAAAGCGTCAGAAAATTTTATGACAGGTTTTGAAAAAATATTTACCAAACAAGGAATTGAAATTAATTACGTTCTTCTACGCAAGCCGTAAAATCACCAATAACTGGCGTCAACGGTGACATCGCCCAAAACTTCCACCTGACATGATATCCGGAATTCTTTTCCAAGGCTATTTTGGTCTATTAAAATCAGTTCGGTGTCGTTGATTGCGGAAATATTTTTTTGTCCTTCGATGATTTTAACACGGCATTTGCTACAGACGCCGTCGCCATTGCAAGAGGACGCGACGGGGACGCCTGCAGCTAGCAAAGACTGCATCAAATTTGCGCCCGTTGGAACTTCAATTTCGGGCTTAGCTTTTATAAACTTAATCTTAGGCATACAGCTTGTTGTCCTTCC
>JAYWDA010000183.1:0-6358 GCA_043780105.1 Pseudobdellovibrionaceae bacterium
GATCGATGCCAGTTATCAAAATCCCGATGCCGCCGATGCACCGAACTTCGCCCATTGGGATGACGTGGGACAAGATTTTAAAGAAACCAAACATGGTGACATCTTAGCTTGGGATGAAAAAACTCGCAAAAATAATCCCATGCGGACTTTAGAAACTATTGCGATTGCACCAGACCTTTTTGATATCACTTATTATTCGATCGAGCCTGATTATTTTAATTTATATTTTAAAAGAATTCGCGACGGTTATTTAGCCAAAAAGCAGGGATATAATTTTTTAGTCCGATCTGACTTAGGTTCGCGCGTGGGAGACTCTGCCCTGGAATCTTTTTCGGTGAAAGATCAAATGGCAGTTGTGCGCCAGGTAGCAAATCAGGCGAATCGTTTAGATATTAATAACAAGCTGACTTACATTGTAGTTCCGCCAGATGCGAATCAAAGTGGTAATAAGGTTGCGCCGCTTTTAACTTCTTGGGTCAGTAAAACGCTCAGTGATTATAGTTTTAGCAAAGAAGTTTTTGCTCATTGTGAAACGATGCCAGCCGCCGATTCGCCGACCAGTGGAAATTGCGTGGGACCAGGACGCACGGGATATTCAGTGAAGATGATTTCAGAAGACTATCTGAAATCAACGTCCCAACCTATTGGAGGAGTCGGCACTTCAGGTCGAATTAAAAATCCACCAGAGCTAGACTTGTTCGATAAAATCCTTAAAGGGAAATAAAGCTTCGAAGTTATGTCTCAGAATGGGATTAGCCTCTAGAAGATCAAGATTATCCTTTGAAATTACGATAATCTATTAGGAGTGGGGGAATTCATGCGCTCATCTATTGTTTCAAAAACTATAGTGGTTTTGCCATTCATTTTTTTCTTGGCTGAAGCTAATGCTGGCGATTTAGTGGGAGCTGCCCGCGACTCGATGGGTGTCGCTTCGCCCAGCTCCCAAGTCAGTGCGCCAGCTTCCGCGGCCAGTGTTCCTGTCAGTGTCGATCCTGCCGTTTCTGCTTTTGATAGTTTAAAATGTTTAAAGCTTGGTGAGCCTAGTAAGGGAAATATTGCGCAATTCCAGGATGCCGCCAATCAATTAACACCAGTGTTGCAAACCTGTAGTCCGGACAAGGCCCCAGCCATTCAAAGCGCGATTAATACATATTTGAAAAACCAACCATTGTGCATGCAAAGAAATCAAACGGCAGGTAGAAATTGCCTCGAGCAATGTAGTACAAATATCAAGGGAATGGTTTCCGCAGCTCAAATTTTAATGGCCGGAATGAATTCATTATCGATCACTGACTCTTGTAGCAAGATGGGTGATTTGATGAACCTCGCGCAAGGTGGAATGACTGCGTTTTCCGTTGCGTGCGGTGCCGAAAAGTTACTTTGTGATACGTCTTGTGGCGCAGCTGCGGCAGCGCTAAAAACTCTGATCAAGAGTCTTCCGGCAGTGGTGCCTCCTCCCGGTGCCCCTTTTGAATGTGCCAGCCAATTGGCTACAAGCAAGGAGCCTCTTGTTAAAGTTGTAAGTTTAGAACTTACTCCAGAGCCAACCTCGGTCGCGGGTAAGCAAGCAGAGTGTTCAGAGTATGTCGTTACGTTAGGTGCAGCGGCAGCTGGAATTGTTTCGATGGTTCAAAAAGCAAAACAAGCGAACGCTTGCGAAAAAGCGACGAACGGAACTCAGGCTTCATTAACTGGAGCGGCTGACTCGTGCTCGACACCTGCAGGCAAAGATACTCCGCAATGTATTTGTAAGGCAAATCCACGTTCACCTGGTTGTGAATTGTCGACGAACCTTTCAGGTGATGGCAGCAGTGGCTTCGGGCATACAGGCGATGGGAAAACGCCTGCAGGATTAAGTTCAGGCTCAGGTTTAGGTGCGGATTCAGGTCTTTCCAACTCAGGATCAATCGGAGGCGGCGGTCCTAGTGGCGCAGCACCTCCAGTGGGTGGTGGCGGTGGAAGTGCTGGTTTGGGTTCAGGAAATTCCGGCAGCAATGACGGGCGTGGGGCCAATGATACGATTACAAAAACAAATACTTCAATTTATGGCGGTGAGGGTGGTGGCGGCGGAGGCGGAGCTTTCGGCAGCCGTGGTGGCGGCGGCGCCCAAAAGACAGCAGCATACAACCCCGCGTTCGCACAAAAAATTTCTGCGGATCGTGAGATTGCTTCTTTAAGAAATCAAGTTTCTTCGCAAGGTGGAAAATCAAATTGGGAAAAAGTGAAGGATCGATACACTCAAGAAAAAACAAATTTATTAGGGCGATAGGTGGTCATTGTGAAATTAATATTAAGTCTTGTTCTTGTTGCGGGGACGGCTCAAGCAAAAAATCCTGCCGGTGCAATTATTAGTCGACAAGGTGATGATCAGTTTACGTCGCAACCGACGGAGCCATCGATTTATGATTCTGCGGCCAAGGTGCAAAAAGAAAATCAAAAAGGGCAAAAGCAAGCTCAGATGATCAGCATGGCCTTAAATTCAGCCGGCATGAGAATGGTGGCTGCTTGCTGTGGAGGAGACTGCCACAGCACTTGTCGAACAGGAATCGCTTTAATAGTCATGGGTGGATTAGCAAGTATGCAAGCCAAAGGCGAAGGTAAAACCGCAAATCAAGCCGGAATGACCATGGGGGCAACAGATGCCTTCGGCGAAGGTTACAATAACGGGAAAACCGTTGGGGCCAGCGGTTCCGGTTTTTCACAAATCGGTGATGAGATGGCAAAAACATTTGCGGACAAAAAAATTCCTGTCACTTTTGACGGAAAAAAATTCGTCGGTCGTGATGGAAAAAAATTGGGGCCTGAAGATGAAATGTCTGCCAGCAGTATGGCGGGCGCGGGACTTTCCAAAGATCAAATTGCATCAATCTCGGCAGAAGTTTCTAAAGCTAACAAAGCCGCCGAAGACAAAATCAAATTGACCACACCAAATTTTGGATTCTCCGAAGGTGGAGGCGGCGGAGCTTACGGCAAAGGTGGATCTGGCGGAGATAGCGGAGCTGACGGAGCGAATGGCTTAGGTCGCGCAGGTCAGGCAACATTAAGTTCAATCAATTCAAAAGCGGCCACGTCTGGATTAACAAAAGACTATCACGGGGATCCCATTGGCGTTTCTAACGACAGTATTTTTAGTATGATGACAAAAAGATATCAATTAAAAGACCATCAGGATTCATTTATTATTTCTTCACCAGCAGCCGTTCAAAAGTAATTTGTTTTCGGCGCTAAAATCTTTTTCTAAGATCATATTTGAATCAACAACACTGTTTTTTAAAACGGTGTTGTCTTTTATGACAACCTGACTGCCAATCACCGAAAAACCTTCCACGCTGAAAGATTTTGGGAGTGGGCTTGCGGTCAAAGTATTTCCAATCATCTTTGATTGCGGACTGTGCTTGGAAAGAACCTTTTTTAAAAAAGCACTTTCTGGTCGTTCTGATTTTAAAATCTCTAAGCATTCGGCAGTTGCCGTCAGATAATCTGTTAGATTTCCAGTTTCAAACCATGTGACGTTGGCTTTAAATATATCTACTTTTTCGCCCAGGTTGATCGCGGGAAGTAAAACATCAGTAAAAATATGCGAAGGACCTCTTGTTAAGTAATCAAATATTCGGGATGAAAATATAAAGACGCCAATAAAATGGAAACCCTTTACAGCTGAATCAGGCCGCACTTTTCCAATGGCTTGAATTTGATTTTTCTGATCCACCCAAATGCCGCCAAACTTATGACCGACTTCGGGGTGTTCCATCACAAAAAGTGTAGCCAAGGCATTCGAAGACTTATGCTGCGCCAGTGCGCTGGCCATCAGCTTTGGTTGATGCGGAAGAATAACTTCATCGCCATTCATCATAATTAAATCATGATGCCCTTTAAAAAACCTCTGAGCTTGCTTAAGCCCCCCACCACTGCCTTGAATTTCGCCGACTTCGTGGGAAAAATCTAAGTTTTTGGTAGGAAGAATTGCATTTTGAAAAAGGTGAACAATTTCCTTCGGCAAATGAAAGGTGTTCACTACTAATTTTTCAACTGGAGTACTTTCTAAAAGTGCTAACGAATAAAACCCCAATGGGACATTTAAAAAAGGCAATGCCGGTTTTGGCTTTATTAATGTTTGGGGATTAAAGCGAGATCCAAGGCCAGCCGCTAGGACCATGACATTCATATAGTTTCGTATTTCTTTTCCAAAGCGCCCGAGTCAATCAACATATCTGCAAAGGCTTTATATTCTGGAAAATTATTTAACGACTTTAAGGTGCGCTTTAAGGTCGGCGGTAAATATTTTAAATATCTTTTATCACCGCGCTGATGATAGAAGCTTGCAAAACTTCCGCAGGCCTTGAAACATCTTTGAACACTTTGAAGTTCATAGATATAATTAAAGTGATCCATAGAAAAATCATTTTTTTGATATCTGCGGGCTTGCTCTAAATAATATTTTAATAAAGTCTGAACCATGGAATCATTCATATCCACATAAGAATCTTTAAATAAGCTGACTAAATCATATTGAATTGGGCCAAGGCGGGCATCTTGAAAATCAATGACTCGCATATCATCAAACTTAATCATTAAATTCCTAGAATGATAATCGCGGTGGGCTATTCGTTTCGGCTCTTGATCCAACTTTGAACAAATATCTGTAAAAATCTTTTGTAAACCTGTGGCGGCTGGCGCGGATAAGTTAAAATTTAAAACACCTAGTAAAAGATTGTCTTTGCCGTAATTCATTTCCCAAAGAAATTTTTCGGTATCGAATTTTATTTTAAAAGCAGTGCAATCTGACTTCTGATCTGTGGCGGTGTAGTGAATTTTAATCAGCTCATCGATCGCCATTTTATAAAAAGCCATCGAGGTCTCATGAGTTTGGCTTTCCCAAAATTTACGCTCTAAAGTCAGATCTCCTAAATCTTCCAGCAGGACTAGACCATCGTCGGCATCGTAGGAAATGACACTGGGAACTTTAACACCATGATTTTTAAAATGATTCAGAACGCTTAAGAAGGGGTAATTATTGGGGTCAAACTTTTCCCAGCGCATCAGCACCCAAGAGGTTTGGTCCATCACGACACGGTAATAGCGGCGATTAGAAGCATCGCCAGCCAAGGGGAAAATTTTGAAGTCCCCCTTAATATTTTTAGAAATAAATCCTTCAAGAAAACTGTCGTTAAGTACCATCTGAAAATGCTGACAGATGGTGACCTAAAAATCAACTGAACTAAGAGCACGGGTTTTCAAAAAACATCATTTCTAAAATATCTTTTAACTCCATAAAAGAAAGGGGCGCACGATCGACTTCAAAGCAAGTGAACGTGATCTCTTCCAGCAGAGCTGGACTTAAGTTCTCGATCGCCTTCAAGTCCGACAGCGGCAGCGGTGATGCTGTAATAAATAAAGGCTCAGCCGAAGATCTAGGACTTTCAAGATACTTTAAGATCAGCTCTTGTTTTTCTTTGTCGAGCTTATCGATATTATCAACGAAAAGTGTGACGGCTCCAAGATTTAAAAGATCATCGATGGTTTTGATTTCATTGAGATCATTTAAAGGAAGAAAAGCCCAACGATGGGACATCTCGTGAATTTGATAAGCCACGCGTTTAATAAAAAACTCATTTTTTCCGTGCAGATGAATCAAATTTGAAATCAGCTTGATGTTAATATTTTCACTTTGGTGGGAAACATCCAAATATTTTTTCTCAAGATCGTTGAACAGCACCAAGTTATCAGCAGGAACGAAATCTAACTGAGTCACTTCACTTAAGTTCTGTTCGCGACGTTTAAGCCATCGACCGTACAGACTTGGCTCTAACACCAGCTTAACGGTTTCAACGAGCGATGATTTATCTTCTGATGAAAGGCTTAAAGCCTCATCAATCACGGCTGTGCCCAGGTAGTTCTGATTTACAATGATTGGAACATGCAAATCGTCCCCCGAGACGAAAGAGTCCATTGTCATATGCTTTTCCGAAACTTGCATCATCGGAACAAGTTTAAACCCCTTACCATAGCGACTTTTCACCAATTGCTGCAGCCTAAGAAACGATGTCTCTGATCCCCGACTATTTTCCCACATGTTGAACCTCTCCCGTACTTAGCTTCTTATACAAAGCTTGTGCCGTCGGTTTTTTGGGGGCAGAGGATTTGTTTTTGGATTTTTAAACCGTCACTTGAGGCTTGCAAAGTACTGAATTCAGACTTGAAAAATGCTTGTGAAAGTTTTCTATGTCAACAGAGTGTATGGGACGTTACAAGGTCTATCACAAAAAAGAACCCCCCACTTCATCAGTGAGGGGTGCCTTTATTTGATCAACTAGGTAAATCTTACCCGCGGGCCAGTTTACGTTTATCAAGACCGTAT
>JAYWDA010000184.1:0-1910 GCA_043780105.1 Pseudobdellovibrionaceae bacterium
ATCGGAAAAAGTTTTAAAAAGCAGCTCTCTTTCGCCTCATGTCGCTAGCCTTGATCAAGCCCAAAAAGACTTTCACTCAAAAACCGTGAACGCTTATCAAAAATTGACTTCATTTATCGATTTCAAAAAAGTCGAAGCTCTCGATTTTATTTATGACTGCCATTTTCTGACCGAGACGGCTTTTCTAAAAAAATATTCCTCCCTGCCAAAATCATCGTTGCTGAAAGCGCGTCATATCGCTTCTGAGGCTTATCGACCATGATAAAACTCCTTCTTCTTATTGTTTTCCCAACTCTTAGTTTTGCCGATGTCGTCTTTGTTGACCTTAATCATGTCGATGCAGAAATTGCTGTCGTCCGTGCCGAGCTGGCAAAACGAAGCCCTTCTGAAAAATTAATTTTACTTCCTTTAGAGCACGGAAACTTTGTCAGCCGAGCTGATGCCGAAACAAATCTAGATAATAAGATTCAAAAAATAGCTGAACTTTACGAACAAAAGTGTAAAAATTCTGCGGCTGACGGCTGTCAGCAAATTCAATCCAATTATTTAGCTTTGAAAGAACAGAAGAAAAATACTAACCAGGTCTATAACGTCGAAGCCTTACAAAAAGACTTTGCCACACTGCCTGCTGGTTCGATTTCTTCAGTGATGGTTTCGGGCCACCATGTTCGGCAAGATAAAGATAACCCATCACAATTTTTCGGTGAATTTGGAAATATTCCAGTTGATGGATTTTTAGAGGCCGTCAAATCTTTAAAGGGCCGAGATCAAGTTTCATCAGTTTATTTATTGGGTTGCCGATCAGCTATTCCAGAAGATCTTGGTGGTGTATGGAAAACCGCTTTTCCCAAAGCAAATTATATCGTTGGTTATGAAAATACCGGCTTCCTGAAAGATAATCCCAGCGGTCATGCGTTTATTAGAAAAGCCATGAACGCCGAAAAATCAATTTTAGCTTCAACTTCTACACAAGAAGCGATCAATAAATTCCAGGCGATATCCCCAAAAAACAGTACCTATGGAACAGCGGCATGCCTAACACTGCCAAAAAGCTCGTCACCAATTTTTATTTCTTCTAGCAAGGGCTCAAGTGACCTTTCTAGCAAATTAGGATGCTCTGGCACATCTGAAAAAGTAAAAGCTGCCATCGACTACATGAAGTGTGTTGAAAGCAGCCAAGGCAGTGCAAGTTGCCCCTTAAAAGATGTTTCAAAGGTTAGTGTGCTTTCAAAAAAAGAGTGCGACTTTCAAATTCCTGACCAATTGGATGAGGCCGTTAAATTTAGATCGCAGCAAAAAGTTTTAGAAAATTTAATGAACCCAGGTGCAAAAGTTAATTTTTCCACGGTCTTCGCAAAAGCTCCGGAAAATTTAAGAAGGGACCTGCGTTTGAATGAAACTCCCACAAGTCTAAACGACGCCCGATCAAAGCTTGAGGCGATTAAAAAATCGATCGATGCTGAATTCGATTTTAATAAAATTAGCAAAGCCAATATTATGACTTTGAATGCGCGCGCTCAAACAAAACTCTTTTTTGATAACGCTTATATGGCAGTTTCTAATCTTGATATTGCAAAATACGATGCGTTGGTTTCATCCGTTGAATACCCTGCCACAGATCGCGGCGGCTTACTTCGAGCCGAAGCTTTTCAACAAAAAGCCAGTGTGGATAAATCTTTAAACTATGCGGATCGAATTAAAGAAGTGGAGCTCCAGATGGGATCAGCCCCAAGCGGCGATGCCCGTGGAGCCCTTCGTAAAGAAGTCGAAGCTCTTAAAAACTATTCCCCAGGAAATTAACTAGAGAAATGAATGGTGGCCAGGGAGGGAATCGAACCTCCGACACAAGGATTTTCAGTCCTCTGCTCTACCGACTGAGCTACCTGGCCACGCGCGGAAATCTTAGTTAC
>JAYWDA010000185.1:0-1878 GCA_043780105.1 Pseudobdellovibrionaceae bacterium
CTAATGCCGCTAGGCCCCAAACTGATGCGAATTTTTGAAATTTCGCCGCATCAGTTCGGCCTTCTGGTTTCGGTTTATACTTTAGCCGCAGGCATCAGTGGATTTTTAGCTTCATTTTTTATCGACCGCTTTGATCGAAAAAGTGGTCTGCTCTTTTTCTATTTGGGCTTCGGCATCGGCACCATTGCCTGCGGAATGGTTGATTCTTATTCAAGCCTCCTGATCACTCGCGCTATCACAGGGGCTTTTGGTGGTGTTCTTGGCTCGCTGATCTTATCCATTATTGGCGATCAAATTTCTTTAGACCGCAGGGGCACCGCCATCGGCATTACGACGGCGGCTTTTTCGGTGGCGTCCGTTTTTGGAGTCCCCTTCAGTCTTTATTTAGCGGATAACTACGGCTGGCATGGTCCGTTCATATTTTTAGGAGTTGTCTCGGTTATTGTCTGGACCAGCGTTTTTTTCGTGATGCCACCAATGAAAAATCATCTGCTGAATCGAGTCAAAGAATCCAATCCCTTTCATTCGCTTTTGCATGTGATCAGAACGCCCAATTTGCTTTTTGCCTTGGGTTTTATGTGCTTTTTAATTTTAGGACAATTTACTATTATCCCTTTTCTAAGCCCTTCGCTGGTTGCAAATACGGGTTTAGCCGAAGATCAGCTAAAATATATTTATTTAGTCGGCGGAATTATTTCGATCTTTGCCTCCCCTACGGCCGGCCGCTTAGGTGATAAGATGGGTCGCAAAAAAGTATTTGTGATCGCAGCCTTGCTATCGATATTACCCGTACTTATTATCACCCATTTAGGGCCCCAGCCCGTTCTTGTAACATTATCTTACGTGGCGTTTTTCTTTTTATGTATGAGTGGTCGAATGGTGCCAGCCATGGCGACGATTTCATCAGCCCCAATTCCTAAATATCGCGGTAGTTTTATGAGCATTGCAAGCTCGGTGCAGCAATTATCAGCCGCCGCTGCGTCTTACTTGGCTGGTTTAATTGTCGTTAAAGACAGTGGTGGGCATTTACTAAATTATGGATATGCCGGGTACTTCGCAGCAGCGTGTACTCTAGTGGCAATTTATTTCTCTAGAAAAGTTCAAGAAACTTCTTAAAGCCTGTTGCCTAAAAATTAACTTTACCGCGAAGTTTTTTTGTTTCGCCATTGATTTTCTTGGTATTGATTCGCTCTCGCACCGCGGACCGAGTCGGTTTTGTTTTATATCTTTTCTTAGGCTTAAATAATGCCGCTTTTAGGAAATTATCCAGCTTTTCCAAACAGGCTTTCTTATTTTGATCTTGGTCTCGGAACTGATCGCTGCGCAAATGCAAATAGCCCTCAGAATTAATATGATTTTCAAGCTTAACAGCAATTAAAGCTTTTTGTTCCTCCGAAAATGCCGCACTTGATTGCACATGCCAATTCAGCAGCGCCGCTGAGTTTGTTTTATTCACATGCTGGCCACCAGGCCCACGCGACCGGGTGAATTCAAACCAAATTTCTTTTAAAAGAAAAGCTGTCATCTGCCGGTCATCATATCACTCATGGGACTTTTCGCCATAATTTCGCAAAGACCCCCCGCCCCATAGACGTCTAATGATGGTTTAACTCACCTAAATCTCGTAAGATCTGCTTATGGTAACAAGTACGCTGATAATTGGCTTAGTGGTCGGATTAATCTCAGGAGCAGTCCTTGGACTTTTCATGCATCGCCTATTTCGCGCGCAACTCATTCGTTGGGCCCAATCGGATGCTCAGGATATTTTGCAAGAAGCCAAAGACGCTTTAGAAATTCGAGCTTTGGAAGAAAAAGAGCTGCAACAAGAAATTGAAACTGTTTTTTGGACGAAAGCTGAACCCGAGATGCTCAAGTACG
>JAYWDA010000186.1:0-3161 GCA_043780105.1 Pseudobdellovibrionaceae bacterium
CTTGACTTGATTGTTGATAATAACAATTCCACTCTCAATTTGCAAAGCTAAGGCTTGAGCGCAGGTCAAATCATTTGAAAAAATGGCGCCACCCAGCCCGTAAATGGAAGAATTCGCAATTTTTACGGCGTCATCAGCAGACTTAGCCTTGATCACAAGGGCCACCGGACCAAAAATTTCTTCTGAACCAAGTTCTGGAAAGTTCTTTTCAAAAACCATAATTGTTGTAGGATAAAAAGAGCCTTCGCCACTAGGACACTCGCCGCCTAAAATAACTTTGCCGCCATCGCCTTTTAAACTTTCGACCTGATCAGACACCATCTTCTGAAATTTTTTTGACGCCAGCGGCCCAAACTGAATATCGACTTGCATCGGATTTCCAAATTTGATTTTTTCCATCTCTTGCTTAAAAAGTTCGACAAATTGATCAAAGACCGCCTCTTCAACTATAAATCTTTTCGCCGCCACACAGCTTTGCCCTGAATTAATCATTCGAGCTTTGGCACAAATTTCTGCAGCCTTCATAAGATCAGCGTCTTTTAAAACTAAGTAAGCATCTGATCCACCCAGCTCAAGAACAATCTTTTTAAGATTTTTTCCTGCGACTTCGGCGATCTTCCGCCCTGCCGAGGTACTACCCGTAAAGGTCACGCCCCGAATTCGCGGGTGAGCCATCACTTCCGCGCAAGTTTCATGGGACATGGGCGCATCCAATATAAGCTCGGATGGAAAAATACCCTTCATGATCGCAATCATCGCCTTGGAACTTCCGGCCGTAATATCGGCAGGCTTTAAGACGATGGTATTTCCAGCCATTAAGGCCGGTGCTGCAAACCGGATGGCCTGCCACAGTGGAAAATTCCATGGCATGATAGCCAAGATCACTCCTTGAGGCTGAAGATAGATTTGGTTTTTTTCATAAGGCCCATCAACATCTTGAGGCTTTAAAAACTCAGGACCGTATTCAGCAAAATACTCTAAAGCCACTGCGCACTTTTCAACTTCGTCGCGACCTTGTTGCAAAGGCTTTCCCATCTCGCGACCAATGATTTGCGAAAGAGGCCGATTGTTTTTTCGAAAAGCCGAGGCCATTCTATTTAAAACAGCCGCGCGATTGACGGGAGTTTGAGTTTTCCAATTTAAAAAACTGACATGGGCTTGCTCGATGACAAGCACCGCTTCATGAGGCAATAAATGCCGATAGGTTTCTAAAACTTCGCCAGTGTAGGGATTGATCGTTTGAAAAGTCTGCATAGGATAAATTACAGCTCAACAAAAACTTGGCTGAACGATATCACTAATGAAACGAGAAAAAATATTGTCAGCGTTGCCAGCGCAATTGTTTTGTAATTTCTGGCCACTCGCTGAGCTGATTTGGAATATCGATTTTTTGAATAAATTGGAACCGGTGTTGTCGCGGACCTGATCAGCAGAAAGCAGCAACCGCAGAACAACAAAACTGACATCATTGATAAAATGTAATTAACCACCATCACCTCTTTTCGGCTGAGAAAGCCAGATTCTTAAGATCGACCATAGGCCAGAGACTGTTTAACTTTTAGCCTAACTTTTAGTTTCTGTATTATTCTTCTTTACGATATCAATTTCAGCAGAAATCTTAAACTTGTGTGTCTCAGCAAAACGAGCTACTTCTTTGACCCAATCAATTTTAGAGACTATGCCAATCAGCTCTTTAGAAACTCGCTGCGTAATTTCATCTTTACCTTTATTGGCGGACTGTAATAAAACTCCCAGAATCTCTTTAGGAACCTTCAGATCACCCAGGTAAGTTCTGATGCTTTCCTCAGTCATAAAGGCCGCACCCACACCCACAGATAAAACTTTTTTCAAAGTTTCACCCATCAGGTTTTTTGATTCTGAATCAGATTTTTTCTCTTTATCGTCAGACGCCATAAAGTTGTTTGATCCTTTTGTGATAGCTGCTCACCATGTTTGGTAAATTCACACTGACGAGTGCGTTAGCAATCGGACTGGGGACAAAAACCCCAAAGGTGGCTTCAACATTGTAAGTAGCCTGACATTTTCCGGCTTTATCTTCCAATTTCCAGAAGCCTTTCGTGGTCTTAAAGATATCACCTGAAGCAAATTCCCAAGTGATGCCCGAGCCTTCAGTTTCCGTCATCCATAAGCAATATTTAAAACTTTTAATCACCGACACGTTGTACTCGACCAGTTTTTTATTTTTTTCTGTCTTTAAAACCTTGCAGGCTTTTACTTCCCCAAGGAATTGCGGGTACTTTTCGTAATCAGCAATGATTTTATAGAACTGAGCGACCGTGCAATGAAAGACTTCGGTGGTTTTAGCTTGAGCCATACATCAATGATAAAGTGAAAACGAAAACGGTCAAGCTTTGAAGTCAGAGCCTATGATTTCTTCTTAAATAAGGCTTCCGCAGCAGCCCTTAGTTGAGCTGCCTTATCGACACCCGCACTGGGACCAATTCTTACTTGAAAATAGTCGCAGCGATTGGCGCGATCTTTTTCGCGAACGATCTCGGCTTGGGTTTCGCGACACTCGTTATAGACTTTAGTATCGTAGAATAAGCAATTGCGACAAACGTGAACATCACTACGACATTGGTCACACTCATCACGAAGCCCAACTTTCTCAGAAAAACTGAGCTCCCGACCACAAGAAAAGCAGGCCACTTTCACCATGAGGTTATCCTTAGAAAGGTTTAATGCCCAAATTATGTTCTGTTTCAATTTTTCGAATGGTGCCAGTTTTTGATCGCATCACAATCGAATGAGTTTTTGCACGCTGATCACCAAAAAACTTCACACCGCTAAGAAGTGGACCATCGGTGACACCCGTTGCACAAAACACCACGGATCCGCGGGCCAGTTCATCAATGGTGTATTTTTTATTTAAATCTTTAATTCTCATACGTCCCGCGCGCTGCTTTTCTTCTTCATTGCGAAATTTTAAACGACCTTGAAAATCGCCGCCTAAACACTGCATGGCGGCCGCCGAAATAACCCCTTCAGGCGCGCCACCAATCCCCATCAGTAAATCAATTCCACTACCCACTAAGCCTGTCGCCACGGACGCTGAAACATCCCCGTCCGTGATCAGTTGAATTCGCGCCCCGGTTTTTCGAACTTCCGCAATTAATTCTTTATGTCGGGGCCGATCCATA
>JAYWDA010000187.1:0-2864 GCA_043780105.1 Pseudobdellovibrionaceae bacterium
GGATCAAAAAGACAAAAGATTAGCCCATGAACAAGCAACAGCTGGGAAAAGACAAAAAACTTTAGAACGAGAATTAGAATGGATTCGAATGTCGCCAAAAGCTCGACAAGCGAAGGCTAAATCCAGGATCTCAGCCTATGAAAATTTAATTAAAGAGCCTTCACCAGAAAAGCTGCAAGAAATGTCGATCTATATCCCAGCCGGTCCAAGGCTTGGAGATCTTGTTGTTGAAGCAAAGGGTTTAACCAAAGGCTATCAGGGAAAATTATTATTCGACCAAGTTGATTTCTCAATTCCAAAAGGTGCGATTGTTGGTGTTATCGGGCCGAATGGGGTCGGTAAAACAACGCTTTTCCGAATGATCACGGGACAAGAAAAACCCGATGGCGGCGAGCTTAGAATTGGTGAAACGGTGAAGCTAGGTTACGTCGATCAAAGTCGCGAAACTTTAAATGCGGATAAAACCGTGTTTGATGAAATTTCAGACGGAAACGAGATGATTGCTTTAGGAATGAAAGAAGTTCCCAGCCGAGCCTATGTTTCTTGGTTCAATTTCTCAGGGAATGATCAGCAGAAAAAAGTCGGAACATTGTCGGGCGGCGAAAGAAACCGCGTGAATATGGCTAAAATTTTAAAACAAGGTGCCAATCTACTTTTGCTTGATGAGCCGACCAATGACCTTGATGTGAATACAATGCGAGCGCTCGAGGATGCCCTTTTAGAGTTCGGCGGCGCCGCTGTTGTGATCTCACATGACCGCTGGTTTTTAGATCGTATTTGCACCCACATTATGGCTTTTGAAGGAGATTCGCAGGTCTACTTTCATAACGGAAACTTTTCTGATTACGAAGAAGACCGCAAAAAACGATTCGGTGACGAAGCGGCGCCGAAGCGAATTAAGTTTCGAAATATTCACTAGTGCAACAAAGTTTGTAGCCTTTGATAGAAGTCCATCCGCTGGATGGGCTTTGCAATATGTTGGGTAAATCCTAATTCTAAACACTGGCTGATATCTTTTGGCATCGCATGGGCTGACACAGCCCATATTTTTCCTGTAAAACCCACTTCTTGGAATTTTTCTAAAGTTTGAAAACCGTTCATTTCTGGCATCATTAGATCAAGCAGAATCAGGTCATATTTATTGTTTTGAATCTTCTTAAGGGCTTCATAGGATGAAGTTGTACTGTCCACTTGCGCTTGAGTGGGCTTTAATATGCATTCCAAGAGGTGAACATTATCAATCAGATCATCGACCACTAAAACTTTGCATCCACTTAAATTGGGTTTGCCTGACGTGGGGCAGGAGCGAAGCTGAGGAGTCGGCAGGCTCTCTTGATAAAAGGCGAGTTGATTCTTGATCTCTGCACGAAACCAAGAGCCTTCTCCTGGGCGGCTTCTGACAAGTTTTAAATCCCCTTCAAGGCTTCGGGCCAAATTACGTGCGAGCGGAAGGCCAAGGCCTGAACCCGGACTGTCCTTGTGCAGCTGAGTGTAGACCTGAAAAATATCTGTTTGACGATCTAAGGGAATGCCTTCGCCTGAATCGATCAGATCAAAATACAATAAGGAATTAGGTTCGCTGTAACAGACCTTTAAAATAATTCCGCCACTTTCAGTATGCTTAATTGCATTGCAAGCAAGGTTCATTAATATTTGTTTGATACGAATTTCATCTGAGTAAAAGAACTGAGGCAGCGATGATAAAACATCAGTATGAAAAAGTAGATTTTTTTCAGTGCACTTTTTATTTAACAATATTTCGACTTCATCCAGAAAATGCCGACAGTTGATTGGGCCAACAGCAAATTGCATCTGGCCAGCCTCAACCTTTGAGAAATCCAGGATATCGCCTATCAGTCGGCTTAGCATTTCACTGTTTTGTTGGATGGTATGAATTAAATACTTATTCGCGGCAGTCACTTGGCTTGAATTGATCAGTTCTTCGGCAAATCCAACAATCAAACTTAGTGGAGTGCGGATCTCGTGGCTCATGTTAGCAAGAAAAGCACTTTTTAGTTCCGCCGATTTTTCTGCAGAAAGTTTCGAAGACTCAAGGTCCTTGTTCTGCTGTTTATGCAAGGTAATTTCGTTTTGTAACTGAGTCACAGTAGCTGCTAAATTTTTCGAATCTTGTAATAACATTGAAACCTTCATTTGCTTTAAAAAGAAAAAGAAAAAGACTAAGGCGCAGATATAATCTAAAAAAAATTTAATGCAAAAGAAGTTTTATTTTTTTAATTTGCTAGGTAAGGATGAGTCGTTATTTAGCTGCTAAAGATTTAATTTTTTTCATTGAAAATAATTCGCAGAGAATCGTAATGAGATTTCAGCACGATAAAAGTTTTTTGCTCGCCACCGCGGTCAGGATGAAACTTCAAAGCCAGCTTACGAAATGAAGTTTTTAATTCGTCAGCTGAGAAATCAAGTTCAAGTGGAAAGTTCGACTGTGTAAAAAACTGAAACGAAATTTTTTGTAAATCGGTTAATTGGTGTGGGGGGCCGGCTTTACGAATTTTAATTTCCTGCTTTATGCCAGGGTCAAATTCCTGTCGGGACCTAGTCTTTGGAGGAGGGGGCGTGACGTATTGGGCTTTTGATTTAAATTGAAACCGACCGACATGGCCCATCAAAAAAGCAAGGCCGGCAGGATCTAAATCTAAAGGGGGCGCGGCCTGAAATGAAGGCTTGGCTCCCATTTTCTCCTGTAGAATTTCCTGAAAGGACTTTGTAGACATAATCTTTGATCGGCCAAAAAGGCATCATCTTGAGTCCTAAAGAAGTCTATTTCACAGGAGAAAAGCGTCAAAAAGCGTCAAAAATAAGACGTTTCCCAGGCTAAAATGGATTTTTTGAGAGGTAAATGA
>JAYWDA010000188.1:0-1895 GCA_043780105.1 Pseudobdellovibrionaceae bacterium
GGATATTTTTGAAACTTTTTTTCCAAGTGGGATCAGTTCGCCTTTTTCTGAAATTCCGTTACCGTTTTTGTCATTCCATAGGAACAATTTACTAAATAATTTATCTTTTTTGCTAATAAATTTATCATGGTTAGAGTCGAACTGTGCTAATTTTTCAAAGCCATTTTTAATTTGTTCAGAATTACCAAATAATTGGTTTTTAGAATCTATTACTCCGTTCATTTTTTCATCGTAGACTAAGAAATAACCCGGCGAATTTGGTTCGACCCAGCTGGTTCGGCCAGCAGGATTTAAAGGGAAATCAGAGATATGATTAAACTGAGGTCTTTTCTCATCTAAAAAGATCATTAATGGCGACCAGTAGCCGCCACAAAATCCGGTTTGACCTGGAAACGATACCGTTAAATCGGCAGAGGAATTGTCACTAGCTAATCGAAAGTTTGTTACTGAAGCTGAAACAGCTCCGTCTTTTGCCATATACGCTCCGCAGGCATAAGTCGGCGTGTAACTTGAGTGACCAACACTTCCGTAAACAGCAGCTGCTTTCGAACAATCCATGACTTTCTGATTAAAAGAATAACTGTTGATCGATGGCGGTGATTTAATCGCTGCTGCACTTCCATCCGGATTTCTAGACAGTGCGGTGATTGCATTGATATACATCTGCACGGTATTTCCGTAAATGCCCGCAACACTTCCGTTTGGTAAATTATGATTTATAAAGGGTTCCGTAGTTACAATCGGTGGCAAAGTTATAGTTTTGGTATACCCTTTCATAAAAGAATAAGTGTAACCAGCCTGCGTGCACGAATTACTACCGCCGCCACCTAATCCGCCGATGCCGCCGAATCCACCACCCATGCCACCAATGCCGCCGATTCCGTTAAAACCTCCGCCCATGCCACCAATACCAAAAAAGCCGCCACCGATACCACCCATCGTCGGCGTACAAGTCAGAACCTGAAACCCTCCAGGGCGCGAATAGGTGATAACGCCCTCTTTTGTGATTGGGGTGATTGAAGCACTTTTCATTCCGGTATTCGTCGTTATATTTCCTGGAAAATTGACGAAAAAATTAAATTTTTGATCACTAATAGTCAAATCAAACTGAGCTTTAATCATTGAACTCGGAGCGATTGGATTAGAAACACTTCTTAAATTTGTGGGAAAACACGCGGTATGTAAACGCAGTAAAAAGCGTCCACCGCTGCCAATGCTTATCCCTTGAGTGGGTGTAGCTGCAGCTGAATCTTCACCGCTTACAAATATTCCTAAAGGCATTTCTTCAGAGAAAATAACACTTGAAAAAACAGATATCGAAAAGAATAAATAAAATGTATTTTTAAACACTGAGATCTCCCCTATTTAATTTTACTTATTTTAAAGTTCACAATTTTTGATCCAACAGACTGCCTTTGAAATACGACCTGATCCACGAAGTCAGCGATCAAAATACCATTTTCCCACTTATTTGACAGACCGTTAAAGTTTGATTTATAAAATTTCATATTATTATTTTCATTTATCAAATAATACCTAATTAATTTTACAGATTGCACTCGGATCGTCGAAACACCGCCACCAAAACTAGAAATAGTTCGCAAAAAGTTATCCGCAGAATCAACAATTTGATTCGTTTCAGGGTGCGTATTTTTGATGACTGAATTTAGTTCCTTCACGGGGTCCAAGCTGTTACCGTTCACAACCCCTAAAAAGGTAGAGCTCCTAGGTGGTTGAGACATGTCTGTCAGCGCGCCAGGCGTTCGAATACGAGCTAAAGTATCTAGAAACAGCAGCTGACCTTTTTGCCAAAATTTTGCACGCTGGTTACTGATAAAATTATCATTATTTAATCCTATAAATTTTAAATCTGCAGCTTTGTTGAAATCACTCGG
>JAYWDA010000189.1:0-9784 GCA_043780105.1 Pseudobdellovibrionaceae bacterium
TACTTATTTAGGTCGAGATCGAAAAATTTTAAAAACCGCTGACGGTGTTTTTGTGACAAATCCCCAGCAGCGAATTATTTTGGAAAGATATTATTTGTATCCCGACTATCATATTTATCAAGTGCCTTATGGTGTTGACCTTGGCGACCTGACTCCCAGGGAAAAGTCAGTCGAGCTTCGTCGAAAGCTAGAGCTTCCGGAAAATTCTCAGACAGCCGTGACCATTTCAGATATGACTGAAATTCGTGAGATCATTCCGCTCTTGCAAGCTTTTGAAAGAGTGGCCATTAAAAAACCGAACGCTTACTTAATTATTGTCGGCCATGGCCCCTACTTTAAGGATATTGAATTCGAAGTTTTAAAGCGCGCCTTAGGCAGTCGAGTTCTTATGCCAGGAGCCGTAAAAAATTTAGAGCTGATGGATTATATTTTGGTTGGTGATGTCTATATTAACTTAAGCTCTCGAACGACAGGTTTTGAGCCCAGTATGATTGAAGCGATGGCCCAAAAACGCGTGATCATCGGTTCGGAAGTCAGTCCGATCGCTAATGTGGTCGAAGATGGGGTTGATGGTTTTTTAATTCGTCCGGCCGATACAGACTCTTTGACCCATTTATTGATCGCCATCTTCTCGGGCGAAATCCCAGCCGAAGAAATCGGTGAAAAGGCAAGGGCTAAAGTCGTCGATTTGTTTGATCCCCAAAGAATGATTCAATCTGTGAACGAAGCTTATAAGAATATTCTACTCCGCCGAGGCCATTACCGTTCTTGACCTTGTACCGCGATGAATCATCTAGCAAAATCTCCTTTTCGAGCTCTCCTTGATCTGTATAATTAAGTCATATCAATACTTTAGAGTATATACTTTTTGAGGTTAAGAATGACGAAAGCGGACATGATCAACCTGATCGCTGAGAAAGCTGGCATTACCAGAGTCAAAGCTGAAACAGTTGTGAACACAATTTTTGATTCAATGGTGGAAGCTTTAATGAAGGATGATCGCATCGAGATTCGTGGATTCGGATCTTTCGTCAATCGTCAGTACGGCGCCTACAAGGGAAGAAATCCTCGCACCGGTCAAGTCATTGATGTCGAAGAAAAAAAATTACCATTTTTTAAAGTCGGCAAAGAACTTAAAGAAGAGATCAACAAAAAGTAATTCCTATAGATACGGAAAAAGTTTCGTGTCTTTGATATTTTTAATTCCAAATAAAACCATAAAAAGTCGTTCAAGCCCCAGCGCAATTCCAGCTGAAGGTGGCATTCCTTTTTTGAGCAAGTCCATAAACTCTTGATCGAGAGAAATTTCAGCTTTACCAAGCGCTTTTTTCTGAGCCAGGTCTTTTTCAAATCTTCGGCTTTGCTCTTCGGGATCATTCAATTCATTAAATCCATTCGCAAGCTCCACTCCCCCAAAATAAACTTCCATGCGATCCGCCCAACCTGTGGAAGTTAATCGCGCCAAGGCTGCTTGAAATGGTGGATAATCTTTGACGACTAGAAGTTGATCGTGAGGAATTTGGGGTTCAATTTTATTAATAAAGATCGCAAAAAAATAATCATCAATACTTTCGACGCCGCGAAGAGACAACTGATTATCCACTGCAATTTTTTTGTAAGCCTCCAGAGAGCTTGACGGCGTGATGACAGCCTTCGCAAACTCTTGAAACAGCTCTGCCACCGTTGCGACTCGAACACTTTGTGGAGTAAAAATATTCTCATTGGGAAATTGGGAAATCAGAAACCTAATAAGGTCTTTTATATCCAGCTCGATCGCCTGTAAATCTTGATAAGATCGATACCACTCAAGCATCATAAATTCAGGCTGATGATGATCTGAAAATTCATTATTTCTAAAGCAATTTTTAAGTTCAAAAACTTTATCAAACCCCAAACACAAAGATTTTTTTAGGTGCAGCTCGGGGCTGGTAGGTAAAAATAAGGTTTTTTGGCTTGAGCCTTGCTGAAGCTGAGTTGAAAAAACATCCAAGGTGGGTTCTGTTCCAGGGCAAATCACTAAAGTCGGAGTTTGAATTTCTAAAAACTCATGATCAGAAAAAAACCTTCGAATTTCCTGTAAAAATTTTTGCCATAGCTGCAGATTTTTAAAAGGTATTGAGTGATTTGAAAGGCTTCCAGGTGCCAGGAGATGAACTTTTTCAGAACTGTCCACTGCAATCAGGTCGCCCGGCTGTAAAACCAATTCAAGGGCTGTATCCATAACGGAAAACTCGCTGATTTGTTGCTGTCGTTCAGTTTTAAAGAAAAGCGAAGAGCCTTTTTTCTGAACTGAAACAACTCGGCCTGAGTATAAAACTTCAGCCGGCGCAGAGGGATATGGAGACCAATGTTGCTGTAGATACTCTTGGCGATTCATTGACTCTACCTTATCTTAAAGGGGCTAAAATGGCCACCCCATAAGGCTTAAATTGCCTGTTTAGCCATGACTTTCTAAGACCTTCCTGGTAACCCTTTGACATGCAAAATCAGATCTTTTTGAAAAGTTTTTTAAAAAAGCGCCAAGGTGAGGTCGAATTTCTTGGCCTTCGTTATATTCATGAAAATTATAATAACACCATGGTTCGAAATGAAACTTTAGAATCCGCAGATCTAAAATCGAACGTCGGCTTGATGGTCGAAGTGATGGTCAATGGCCATTTTGGTTACTCGGGAACTTCTGATCTTTCCGAAGCTGGAATTGAATCTGCTTACAAAACCGCTGTTCAGCAAACAACCAATGCTTCTAAGTATAAATCATTTCATTTTCCAATAAGTGTCCGCCCTTCTGCAGAGGGAACTTTTTTAAGCCCTCGTAAAAAACCACTGACTGATTTAAAGCCTTCGGATATTACCGATATTTTAATGAAAGCAAGCCTTGCACTGAAAACCTCAGAGCGAGTTGTTACTCGAAGAGCGGCAACCATCTTTGCTGCGACAAAATCTTTCTATATCACCAGCGAAAAAACAGAAATCGAACAAGATACAAATATCATTATGGTTGAGGCGATTGCAACGGCCCAGCACGGAACTGAATTTCAAACTCGCACACTGAACGGCTGGGGCGGACGCACTTATCAAATGGGCGCTGAAGCACTTTTTGAAAGTTCACTGCTGGAAGACTGTCGGCAAGTCGCAGAAAGTGCTGTCGAACTTTCTTTAGCTGACAATTGCCCGATCGGAGTGATGGATTTATTGATTGCTCCGGATCAGATGATGATGCAGATCCACGAATCGATCGGCCATCCTCTGGAGCTTGATCGTATTTTAGGGGACGAGCGAAACTTTGCAGGCTGGAGCTTTGTGAAGTTGGAAGATTTTGGAACTCTTAAATACGGGTCTGACTTAATGAATGTGACTTTTGATCCCACGGTTCGAGGCGAAGCCGCCAGTTATTCATTTGATGATGGTGGAATGCCTGCTAAAAAAGAATTTCTAATTGAAAATGGGGTTTTAAAACGAGGACTTGGCGCTGCCGAATCGCAGCTTCGCTCTGGAAAACTGGGGGTTTCTAATTTTCGTGCTGCCAGCTGGAATCGAGCGCCGATTGATCGTATGGCAAATATTAATTTAGAAGCAGGTCCGCATCAGCTTGAAAATATGATTGCCTCTGTCGATCGCGGAATTTTAATGCGCTCGAATAAATCCTGGTCCATCGATGATTACCGGAATAAATTTCAGTTCGGTTGCGAATATGCGCAGTTGATTGAAAATGGCAGACTTACAAAAACTGTGAAAAATTCGAACTATCGTGGCACCACATTGCCTTTCTGGCGCAACCTTGAACAGGTCAGCAACAAATCTGAAACTTTTGCTAGTCTGTATTGCGGAAAAGGCGAACCCAGCCAAGTGATTCATGTCGGTCACACCTCACCCCACTGCTTGTTTAAAGCCGTCGAAGTCTTTGGTGGATAAATGAAAAAAATATTTAAGCAGATCGGTGTCGAAATTTTTTCTGAACTTCATGTGGATGAAGAGGCTTCTCTTCAATTATTTGGTGAAGACACGATTTACATTCGTTACAACTCGGGCCAAGTTCGTCAGAACACCCAAGTGCATCAGTACTCTCTGACTTTGGTTTATAAAAAAGGTAAAAAAGTCCTTCACCAAAGTTGGTCGATGATCGCAGACGCTTCGCAAGCCATCGAAGAAGCAAAAAAATATCTTTATTTTTTACGGGAGCAGGCTGTTTTAATTGCGGAATCTCCTTTTGAACCAGAGATGTCTAATCATGGAAAAAGTGATGTCGATCACAAGGGAAATTTGCCGTCGCAAGAAAATATCTTTCAAGATATTCATGACGCTTGTCAGGACTCAGATTTTTGTGGCTTGGTCGCCAGTGGAAAACAAGTAACGGCCATTCAAAATTCAAAAGGGCAATTTCATTGGTTTTCAAAAGAAAGTTTTTTCGTTGATTACTCACTGTATTTTGGCGAGCGAGCGGTAAAAGCCTTTTATGCAGGCTCAGACTGGTCACCCCAAATTTTAAAAGAAAATATTCAACAATCGGCCCAGCATTTAGAAATTATGAAGCGACCGATGATTAAATTAAAGCCGGGCGCTTACCGCGTGTTTCTTGAGCCCGCGGCCGTCGCCGAACTTGTTGGTTATCTTGCCTTTTCAAGCTTCAGCTTCCGAAATTTTAAGTCTGGTGATGGCCTTTGGATTGAGCTGGCTCATGAGCGTAAATCTTTAAGTCCACTTTTAAATTTGCGTGAAAATTTTGATCTCGGTTTTGTCCCCTTGTTTAATAAACTAGGCGAGCTCAGCACAGCCCAAGTTCCTTTGATTGAAAAAGGCCAACTTAAAAATTGGCTCGTATCAACGGCCTCAGCCAAAGAATTTAGTGTGGAAACTAATCACGCCAGTCCATCAGAATATCCTCGCAGTCTTGAAATTCTACCCGGCACTTTAAAGCGTGATGAAATTTTGTCCCAATTAGGCACCGGACTTTATTTGGGAAATCTGCATTATGTGAATGCCAGCGACCAAAAATCAGCGCGCCTGACAGGCATGACAAGGTTTGCTGCCTTCTGGGTAGAAAATGGTAAAATTGTCGGTCCCATTGACAATTTGCGCTTCGATGAAAGCCTTTACCAGGCTTGGGGTCCAAATTTATTGGCTTTAACGGCTGAGACTGAAATTATACCAGACACTTCGACGTATGGAGCTCGAGCTCTATCAGGGAATAAATTACCCGGAATGTTAATAGATCAATTTTCATTTACACTCTAAGCTTACAAAATCTATTTTTTTGCGCTATGTATCTGTTTCCAAGGAGGCTTTATGGCCACAATGACTTTTCAAAAGATTTTCGGTAACCTTTCAAGCAACAAGAACGTTAAAAATATTCTTTCTGATTTTCAAAAGCTCAGCAAAGAATTGCGCCAAAAGGGCGGTAAGTTGAATACTCGCCTGACCAGCGAAAAAGCAAAAACCATGCAGCAGGCAAAATCTCAGTACAAAAAGATTCTGACAAAAGTAGGGATTTCTCAGAAGCAGCTGGATCGCGAAGTTGGTAAGGCCTTAAGCCTGATCAAAAAATCAGCGGCTGATGTCGAAAAAAACCTGCAATTTTACAGAAACAAAGCCACTGCGCAGTCTCATAAAATCGAGAAAATGATCTTAAAGAAAAGCCCTGGAGCTCCCCGAGCTGCTGCTAAAACGACCAAAAAGAAGACGGCTCGTAAAACAGCTCGCAAAGCGACCCGCAAAACTGTTTAATTTTGAACTTTCAAATGAACCTTACGGCGTGTTAACCGCGCGCCGTAGGGCTTTATCCTGGCATCTCTTTATGGTAGGCTCCTAATCACAAAATAAGCCCTATCATTCTTTAAGAGGTCACATGCCTACTTCTATTCTTGATACTCGTCATGAATTTCAATCTCGACATATTGGGCCCCGCGAAGCCGACATCAAATTAATGCTTAAAGAATTGGGCTTTGCTGATCTTGAAGAAATGGCCGCAAAGATTGTTCCCAAGGGACTCCGCACCGAAAAACCATTCCTTGTGGGCGATGGAATTTCTGAGCATGAGCTTTTAGAAAAATTAAAAGCTATGGTCGGACGAAATAAAGTTTACACGTCTTTAATCGGCATGGGTTATCACGACACGATGGTTCCGACCGTGATCCAAAGAAATATTTTGGAAAGCCCTGTCTGGTACACAGCCTACACTCCTTACCAAGCTGAAATTGCCCAAGGGCGACTTGAAGCTTTGCTTAATTTCCAAACCATGATTAAAGATTTAACAGGTTTAGAAATTGCCAATGCTTCGCTCTTGGATGAAGGAACCGCTGCTGCCGAAGCCATGGCGATGGCTCATTCACTTTGTAAAAAAACTGAAGTTACAAGTTTTCTAGTCTCGCCAAAAATGCATCCCCATGTCCTAGAAGTTCTTGCCACACGGGCTGAGCCTTTGGGTTTTAAAATGATCCTTGCAGATCCTTTAAAGTATGATTTTTCAGTTCCTATTTTTGCAATTTTTGTACAGTATCCCGATACTGAAGGCCTTATTGAAGATTACCGCGGCATCACTCAGAAATCCCATGACCAGGGCGCCATGGTGATTGCCTCTGCCGATCTTTTGGCGCTAACAATTTTGACTCCGCCAGGAGAGTGGGGCGCCGACATCGTAGTTGGAAATTCCCAACGCTTTGGTGTGCCTTTGGGATTTGGTGGACCGCACGCGGCCTTTTTAGCAACTAAAGATGCGTTCAAACGGTCCATCCCCGGCCGCATCGTTGGCCTGTCTGTTGATTCGCAAGGGAAACCTGCTTTGCGCTTAGCTTTGCAAACTCGTGAGCAACATATCCGCCGTGAAAAAGCGACGTCTAATATTTGCACGGCTCAAGTCTTACTAGCCAATATGGCCGGAATGTATGCGGTTTATCATGGGCCTGAGGGCTTAAAGAGAATCGCCCAGCGTGTGCACTTACTGACTGGCATATTAGCTCAAGGTTTAAAAACCATGGGCTTTGAAGTGGCCAGTGGTCCCTTTTTCGACACTATTAAAATCACCAGTACTCGGATGAAAGAAATTCTTAACGCTGCAGAAAAAATGCAAATGAATTTTCGTCCGCTCAATTCTGAGAGCGTAACTATTTCCTTGAATGAAACGACCAACGAAAAAACAGTTGAAAATATTTGGACCGCATTTGCTTTAGGACAAAAAACTAAGTTTAGCTTTTCAGAAATGATCACCGCCATTCATTTAGCTTGGCCTGAACACTTTGTTCGAAAATCTTCTTACTTAACTCACCCGGTATTTAATACTCATCACAGCGAAACTGAAATGCTTCGCTACATTCACCTCTTGCAAGATAAAGATGTGACATTGGCTCATTCAATGATTCCTTTGGGCTCATGTACGATGAAGCTGAATGCGACCACTGAACTTGTTCCTGTCAGTTGGCCAGAAATCAGTCGTATGCATCCTTTTGCTCCCATCAGCCAAGCCAGTGGCTTGATAGATATGATTAAAGATTTAGAGCAGAAACTTTCTAACATCACAGGCTTTGCTGCGATTTCTTTGCAACCTAATGCCGGGTCGCAAGGTGAGTACGCAGGCCTACTTGTGATTCGAAAATACTTTCAATCAAAAAACCAAGGGCATCGAAAAATTTGTTTGATCCCAAGCTCTGCCCACGGAACTAACCCTGCTTCAGCAGTAATGGCTGGCATGGAAGTCGTTGTTGTAAATTGTGATGATCAAGGCAATGTGAATATCGATGACCTTCGATCAAAAGCAGAAGCACATAAAAATGATTTAGCTGCTTTAATGATCACATATCCTTCGACCCACGGGGTTTTTGAGGCCGGCATTAAAGAAATTTGTAAAATTATTCACGACAATGGCGGTCAAGTTTATATGGACGGTGCCAATATGAATGCACTGGTTGGGCTTTGCAGACCAGGCGAATTCGGCGCTGACGTTTCACATTTAAATTTACACAAAACTTTTGCAATTCCCCACGGTGGTGGTGGACCTGGTGTCGGACCCATCGGTGTGGCTGAACATTTAAAAAACTTTTTGCCAACTCATAAATTGGTGCCTGAATGTGGACCGGCTCAGGGAATTTCCGCAACAACAAGTGCTCCATGGGGAAGTGCTAGCATTTTACCAATCTCGTGGGCTTACATTTCAATGTTAGGTGCTGAAGGAATTAAAAAATCTACCTTAGTCAGTATTTTAAGCGCTAACTACATTGCGAAAAAATTAAATAGTGCATTTCCTGTGGTGTACAAAGGGCAAGAGGGTTTAGTCGCCCATGAGTGCATTATTGATTTACGTGGCTTTAAAAAAACGGCTGGTATTGAAGTGACTGATGTTGCAAAACGTCTGATGGATTATGGCTTTCACGCTCCAACCATGGCCTGGCCGGTGGTTGGAACGATGATGATCGAGCCCACTGAAAGTGAATCAAAGCCCGAAATTGATCGCTTTATCGCCGCGATGATTTCCATCCGGGAAGAAATTGCAGCTATTGAAAATGGCAAGATGGACGCTACTAATAATCCCTTAAAAAATGCTCCCCATACAGCCGAAATGGTGACAAAAACGGAATGGAATCATCCCTACCCGCGCGAGACCGCGGCCTTTCCATCCGATTGGATTCGTGGAAATAAAATTTGGCCGGCTGTGGGCCGCGTGGATAATGTTTACGGCGATCGCAATTTAGTTTGCGCCTGCCCTAGCGTTGATTCCTATCGTTCATGAAAAAAATCGTCCTTATCCGCCTGGATAAAATAGGTGACTTGGTTTCGACTTTACCAGCGGACCAAGTTTCTTTTTTAAAAGGGGATCAGGTCACCTGGGTGATTGCAAAAGGGCTTGGCTTTATTCCGAAAAATGCACAACCGCCCAGACGATTTATTGAACTTGATAAACAGCAGCCAAAAAGAAGCTTTTGGGTTTTAGTGAACTTTTTAAAACAAGTTCAACCTGATATGGCCGTCAGCTTCCAAGCGCCTTGGTGGGTTTCCTTAGCCTTATGGTGGGCGAAAGTCCCTTGTCGCGCGGGTGTCAGAAGCCAGTGGCACAGCTTTATTTTCCTTAACAAATCGCTTCGACAAAAGCGCAGCGAAGCGCGCCAGCATGAAGCCGATTACAATACGGATCTTTTGGCTTTTGCTTGCGGCGAACTTGAAAAAAGGCAAATGAATCACAAGACAACTCAAGGTGTAGGCTTTTTAAGCCCTATTTTGTCATTAAAATCGCAACCTATTCATCTTTCGAAATGGGGCCTTGAAGATAAGAAATTTATTATCGTTCACCCGGGGATGGCAGGATCCGCACTGAACTGGCCCGTGCAAAAATATATCGATTTGATTTCTTTTTTAGTAAAAGAAAATAAAGTCGTTTTAACAGGCACCCCTGCTGATGAACCCTGGCTGGGCCCTGTTAAAAAGGCCTACGCAAATCATTCACAAGTCGTTTGCTTACAGGATCAAATCAGTAGTGCGGAATTATTACCTTTACTGTCGGCCGCGCAGGCTGTCGTTGCTCCCAGCACTGGTATTGCTCATTTGGCAGCAGGCCTTTCGACGCCAGTGATTAGTTTATTTTCTCCCATCCAAGTTCAGCACTCGCGTCGTTGGGCTCCTCGAGGTGAAAACGTTTATATTTTATCACCCACTGTATCCTGTCCCGCGGTCTTTAAATGTTTAGGTGAAAAATGTTCGGCGTATTTTTGCATGGATCGAATTTCTGTCGACCAAGTTTTACAACAAATTAAAAAAATTCAAGGGGAAGGATCCTTATGAAACGAGAATTTTCGATCCCTGC
>JAYWDA010000190.1:0-3889 GCA_043780105.1 Pseudobdellovibrionaceae bacterium
CGTTCCCGCATTATTTTTAACAAAAGCAAAGGGCTTTTGTTCGATGCCGCGTTTATCATATTCTTTTTTTAAGTCCGCTAAGAATTGATCCACTTGCTGCGCTAATTCTTTACGCGAGTCTTCGCTGTTAATATCAAAGTTGGCAAATTCTTTTGTTTCAACTCGGAAGCGAAAGGGGTCTTCCCCCACCAGCTCGCAAAATTCATTTACAAGATCATTATAATGTTTAAAGTAACGACTTTTTTTCCGCTGATACCAACCCAGCCCACGAGGTGGGTTCATTGCAACTTTAATACTCTCACCCCAAGCCTCATGGGGCTCGGAAAAGTCATTATTACTGACAATTAAATCGGGCTTAAAGTTTTGAATCAGATTCGAATCCGGCATGGCAGATTCTACGACAACTTCTTTTCCACTAGCACTTGTCATTGTCAGCGGAGCTTCTAGTGGTTTTGCAAAACCAACTTTGACTTCAAAGCCTGCGGTTTCCATCAGTTCTTTGATAGTGATGGCATTTTCCCAATAGTAAGGGTTTCCACTGTGCTCTTCAGGCACCAGTAAAATCTTTTTAATTCCGGAATAATGCGACTCAAGATAAATCCGAAATAAGTCAGGGGCTGTCTCTTTATCTGTTGGGCAAATATTATTAAACCCAGCTGGGAAAATATTCGCATCAACGTTAGCCATTTTGTAACCGGCGTCTCGAATATCATAGCTTGAATAGATAGGATATTTTGCCTGTGCTGTTTGCTCTTGGAACCAACGACTAATTTTATCGCTATTTTCTAAAAACTTTTTATGCAGAAACGCTTGGCTCATAAATTAGGATCTTTCTTAGTAGATTTTTTTGGCGCGACCAGGCGGAAATTTTTCTTAATCGAGTTAAGCCTTAGGGATTCATCAGTAAAAGGCGTCACATCCTTACCTGCAAATAAGATTTCTGAGATCTCTTCTTCAAAGCGAGTGGCAAAATCATAATAATTTTTTAAATACTGGTTTGAAGGATTTGGTTCTGTGGGTTTGCGGTACATATTTTCAGACACCAGCTGATGCAGATCTTTCAGACGCTCAAGCTTTGTCGCACGGTCTTCTTCTTGATTCCAGTGGCTTTGAATAAAGTTCCAGTGCGATTGGTAATCTTGAATTAAATCTTCTGCCGCTTTTTGAGACCAAAGAGGAACGTCCTGCTCAATGGCTCGTAATAAATAAACCTGCAGACGCCTTTGGCTTTGGACTTGCCGAGCAATATTTTCTTCGCTCAAGGTGGTCCTGTTTGATTTACCCATACGATAAAGAGTTTCCGACAACCAAACGCGATCATGGTTCAAATCATTTCGACTCGTTAAATATTTAAGGCCTCGGTCTGCCTTATCCAGATAGGCGGTGGCTTCTTTCTCATTGCCCTGCCTGGAATAAAGAGCCGCTAAACGCGCTGGCCGCTCGGCAAATTTAACTTCTTCTGATAAAAATTGAGAGTTGTCTAATCCTACTAAAGTTGTGATGGCTTTCAAATCTTCGCCCAGCACTTCAAGAACAAATGTTGATTCATACCTTGCTCGGGTCCAAATAGATGGGTGCTTATCAGGGCCCAGGCTAAGGATATCTTCGTAAATTTCTAAAGCTTTACTATAATCTTGCATTTCAAAATATGTTTTGGCTTCAACTAATCTTGAGGCTTGGTAGTAGACCGATTCCTTGTGGGTCTCGCGAAAGTTCTGAAGATCATTCAAGGCTCGGGGAAACTCTCCAGCACTTGCTAGTTTTTCAATGGCGTTAAGTTGCTTCAGTTCGATCTCGTCTTTTGTTAACTCTGCTTTAAAGTGATGGGTCGCACAACCGGTAAGGAAAATTAAAAATAAATTTTTTATTTTCATCGGTCGTCCTTTTTCCAGTAGGTGTTCATCTTTTCTAAACTTTTCACATCTGAGATCTGAAATGAAAATTCGGGCAGCTTCAAGATTTCGACCTCGTTAGGTAAACGCTTTTCAAGGGCCGCGTAGTCTTTAACCCGCTTTTCATAATAAGATTTTAAACTCATATAAAGGCGATGCAACTCTTTCTCTTTAGCATCTAGGTCCTTAAAGTTTTCTAAATCGTTAATCCATTCAGGGAAGGCCCGATTGAGGATCACCGCTTTCAGGTGATAACCGCCCTTTTTAATTTCTTTGGCAAAATGCTCGGCCTCTTTCAGTTTGGCGCTATCGAAACTGGTCACTAAGCAAAAGTGACAAGCAGGACTCACCAAAAGTCTGTGAAAATCCAAAGTTCTTTTTTCTAATTGGCCCTGCCATTTTTCAATATGGACAAAGAAATCAGAAAGCTCGCGGACAAAATCAGAACCGGTCATAAGCTCTAAAGCTTTTAAAACCTGACGGGTTCCAGAGTAAATTAGATTTTGAATAACGCCGCCTTTGGGTTGACGAAACCATTTGGCGATTCCATCACTAAATAGTGCCGAAATTTTTTGCGGAGCTTTTAAAAAATCCATGGCGTGCTTTGATGGCGGTGTATCCAGAACAATTAAATCGTAATCGCCAGACTCATAGGCTGAATAAAGCTTTTCTAAAGCACTAAATTCTTGCGAGCCACTGAGCTGGGTTGTCAGCTGCTGATAAAGTTTATTATTTAAAATCTTATTGGCGGCATCTTCTTGCTTGGCAGCCCTGCGAACAAAATCATCAAATGTTTTTTTGTGATCAATTGTTGAGGCATACAAAAGAACATCTTTTGGCAGACCTGGAACTTTGGTGATTTCAGTTTTTCCTTCAATTCCTAGAGTCTGCGCTAATCTTTTCGATGGATCGATAGTTAAAACTAAAACTTTTTTTCCAGTTCGTGCGGCCATCAAGGCCATGGCGGACGCCATGGTGGTTTTTCCAACTCCACCACTTCCAACACAAATAAAAACTTTTGCTTTTTCCCAGGATGAAATCAAGTTTTGATCTCCTGGCTAAGAATTTCGATCATTTTCCAAGGTTGGTTTTCTGTCATAAACGGTAGAATCGTCGTTTTGGTCTTTAATTTTTCGACTCGCTCTTGCGCCTCGTCCTGCCGACTGATCACGGCTTCGACGTAACTTGAAAATTCGCCGATCGAAGAATTATCTTTGGCTAATTTTTTTAACTGCGGTTCCGTTAAACTGGTTTGCAGCATTTTATTAATATAAATTTCTGGCTTGGCTCCCAAAAACTTGGACAGCTCTTCGTAAAGCTCTTCTGTTTCTTTGACCGGCAATTCCTCAGGTAAAGTCACAATATGGTACTGACAGATTTCTTTATCTTTTAAAATTTTATCGATGCCGCGATTTTGTTCGCCCATGGGGCCAAAGTTGATCGCCTGGGCCATGGCTGCCGGCGCTTTGATTAAAGAAAGAAAGTGGCCGGTAGCATACGCATCAATCACCAGACAGTCGTACTGCATTTGTGGGCCATGATGCCTAGGACCGCTGGTAATTTTTCCAGTGATCGAGATTTCAGCTAAGCCTGGCGCCACGTTAATTAGGCTTCTTGAAATGGGGTTTTCAAAGAAAAGTTTATACAAACCTTCGATTTTTAGCAGGTGCCTTGCGTATTCTTTCAGGCAATCAGCGCCACTCCAAAGGCTGATATCCAGATTTTTTTTCAGTGAAGTCGGATTAAAGCCCACCTCGTCCAAATCCAAAAAGTCTTTAAAGAAGCTCTGGTCGCCAAGCTCAACCAAGAGGACATTTTTACCCTCTTGGGACTTTTTTAAGGCCATCGCCAAGGCCACCGTGGATTTCCCAACGCCGCCTTTGCCAGTGATAAAATGGAGTTCTTGAGCCATGCTTTATCCTAGCAAAATCGTTCTTGCCTTTAAAGTTCAATTCCCCTAGTATTCTCGCGCTACGGCGCTGTGCGCATATCGTTCC
>JAYWDA010000191.1:0-3191 GCA_043780105.1 Pseudobdellovibrionaceae bacterium
TCACCCTTGCACTCGACCTTCTGCTAGCGATCGATATCCTACAGTCACGCGGGATACCGCTCTCGATGGTCTTGTTCGAGGTTTCATCATCGTTGCTGACATAACATTCGGCGGGGTCTGGGGAGACTTGAGTCGCGTCTAGCATTTCTGGACCAACGTCTGTTTCAAACTAGACTTTGGTTTTGAAATCAAGACCAAGATCGCGTGTTTTCCTAGACCTTTGGCGAGGGTGGCGGAAGGTCCTGCCAGACTTTTGTTGGGATTCTTTTACGGACTGCGGCTGTCCGGTCTACAACTATTGAAGCTGTTCCACTCGCCGCTCAGCCAGCCGTCTAAGCTGCTCTTTCCTTGCACTGACTTGCTCCTGTCCCCTGGTTTCCCTTTCACCTTGGGGGTACCGGTCACGTCTTTCCCGCGCGAGGTTTTCTTATGCAACAGAACTTTTTTGGTAAATCCCATTGGCAACATCGCTTTTCCCACGGAGGAACACTTCGAAAGTGCCGAGCTGGGCGCGGTGCACGGCCACTTTCTTCGCGCGAACCTTTGCACTTGGTTTTAAAAGCCCACCGAGAAAAAATCAGACCTGGCTTTCGGACCTATAAACGATTTGCACTGATTCACTTTATTTTGCGCAAATACGCGGTTCATTTTTTTGTTAAAATCGAGCAGGTTTCAATTCAAGGCGATCATATTCATTTACTGATCCGAACCACGCGCAGGTCAAACTACCAAAATTTCTTCCGCGTCTTTGCCGGACAGATTGCGCAAAGATTCGAAAAAGAAGGCCTTTTAACTATCATAAAGGAACCACTTCCCAAACCCACAGGGCACCGAGCGCACGCGGCGGTGACCGGTACCCCCGGGATGACCGGGAGTGTGGGGAAACGCGGAGTTGCGGGGACTTGCAAAACTGCGGGAAAAAATGGCGTACCGGGAGCAAGCCCCAAAGGACTTTGGCGGCACCGACCCTTTTCGCGGATTGTGCGTGGGTGGCGGGCTTACAAAATCGTGCGGGATTATATTCAGCTGAATGAGAAAGAAGCTTTGGGGCATATTCCTTACCGGAAAGAAAGGCTCAAAGGACTTTCTAACAGCGAGTGGCAGATCTTGTGGAAATGACAAAATTTGGCGGTGTCTATAATTTCGTCATAAGATCCGGCTCCTGATGGCTTTGAATCCAGCTTCGGTTTTGCACAGTTAATACACGGAACTACCGATTAAAGGAGCTTTCGATGAAACGCACGACTCAAACGATTTCTTGGATTTTAGTATTATCAGCCCTGACGGTTGCGGCCTGCGGTGATCGTAGCGATAGCCATACTCGGATTCGTAAAGGTGACGGCGGTGAACCAGCAGTCATGAACCCTTTCAACGAAAAGTTACCTAATGCTAACAAGTCTCTATCTGGATATTGGATAGAAGAAACACAGCCTTCGTCAGATCAACATGTCACTCGAATTTCGTTTTGGAAAATCGATTTGGAAAAGAATATGCTGTCTGCCAACATGCTATGTGAAACTGAGAGTTCATCAAAGGGTGTTGTTGCTAATAGTATATCAAAAATCCAAGTCAATTCTGAACAATTAATTTTAAGAGACCCACAAGAAAAGTCGGTCCCCCTAGACAGCGCGGGCCCAGACAGTGAAAAAATCAATTGTCAGGTTAGTGAGAAAAAAGCATCGCTCACCTATAAGTTGGATGGCGATCATTTAGAAGTTCTTGACTCAGCCGACCCCGCCGCTCAAGCCACTAGAAAATTTTGCCGCACCGACTGGGACGAAAAAAATCAGCGTCCTAAGCCTAGCAAAGCTTGCGCGAAAATAAATGACAGCACTCCAGCTGTTGAAAAAACTGAGCTTCCTGATGTGACGGAATTAAATGAAATAGACTCTGCAGAGGCAAAGGCGACGCTCAAAGCGGAAGGTGAATTTTCCGAAAAAATCCTGTCCCCTGCGACCCGTTGGAAGCACACTTTGCCAGAACAAGATGGGATCTCTTCATTCCTGACAATGGATCTACAGAAGTCGGCTGGCGGTGACTTACTTGTTTTATCGAAGACTTGTTATTTTACAGAGGATGACACTCGTCGTGTCGATATTCAAGTCAACCCAAAAGCAATTTTTTCTGGGAAAGCGATTCGGACGATCGAAGAAAAATCCTTCACAGCAAAAGCTAAAAACAAAAATCCTGCCTGCGAATTAAAAGTCAGCAAAAAAACCATGCCTTACACCTTAACTGACGACACACTGACTTTGGATTCCGACCGTGGACCCGAGATCTACACTGCTCTGAAAAAATAACCCACAATTTTGTTATCCCGAAAAATTCCCGAGAGAGGTGGTCCTCTCCCGGGATGGGCTTAACTGACTAGTGTCAATTTGTGTGGGCGACTAGCCATTTCTTTAACTTATAAAAATATTAGTAGTAAAAATTAACCGATCAACTTCAGCGCCATACCTGGAAACTGATTGGCTTGCGCTAACACTGAAATCGCTGCGTTCTGTAACACAGAGGCAGAAGCTAACTCTGAAGACTCATGCGCGACGTCAGCATCTGACAGACGTGATCTTGCCGCTGATAAGTTCTCGATCTGAGTGTCTAAGTTGGTCGTTGTTGATTCCAAACGATTCTGGATTGCACCGAAGTTGGCTCGCATCGCTCCGACTTTATCCATCGCTTTATCGACAATTGAAAGTAAACTTCGAGCGTCGCCTTTTGATTCAATCGAGCCTCCGGAAATTCCCAGTGCATCGGCTGAAGAATCCGTCGACAAGTCATAACTGATCGTGTTTTCTTCCCCGGCAAAAGCTCCTACTTGGAAGGTTTGCTTTCCACCAGATCCGTCAAGAAGTTTTTTATCTCCGAACACTGTCGTTTTAGAAATACGATCCGCTTCTTCGATCATATTTTTTGCTTCAATATTTAAGAAGCCTCGTTCTTTTTCACCGATATTATCAGAAGCGGCTTGGATTCCCAACTCACGCAATCTGATCAAGATATTCGAGACTTCGTTCAATCCACCCTCAGAAACCTGAATGGCGCTGACAGCGTTGAACGAGTTCGTTCGAGCCATCTGCATCCCGCGGACCTGGCCGCGAATATTTTCTGAGATCGCTAAGCCTGCGGCATCATCACCGGCTTTAACGATTCGACTTCCAGAGGCCAGTGCTTGTGATGCATGCTCTGCTCTT
>JAYWDA010000192.1:0-10777 GCA_043780105.1 Pseudobdellovibrionaceae bacterium
CCCAACACCATCGCCACCATCAACATAAATTTTTTCACAAGCCTCACCTTTGTTAAAGAAGCTACTGTGTATTTAGCGTGCTGAGCGAAGTCAAAAAAAGTCCTTAAATCTTGATAGATTTGAGCTCGTTAGGGCACATACTGTAATATTTTCATGATGTAGCCCCGGTTCCCCGGGGCAGCCTTGTACTTAAAAACTGTCAAACTTATCGACACTCCTAAAGTCGATTTTTCCCTCAACTTTGATCGCGTCCAGCCGATAGGACTTATATCGAGGGTTTACGTTGTAGGAATTTAAACCCTCTTCTAAAAAGTTATCGAAGGAGAGTTGTCATGGCAGAGAAAAAGAATCTAGAAAAACAAGTTCCTAACAACGTGGTTTCAATCGGCTCACAAAAGTGCCTGGCTGATGACTGCAAAGCAAAGCCTGCGCGCGCCAGCTTCTGTGGCGAGCACTTCGAGTGGTTTAAACTAGGCTTGATCTCTAAAGAAGGTCACCGCGTTCCTGACTTTGATAAAAAGTTTCATCACTATGAGGCTGGTAAGAAAAAAGTCGCTTAATATTTTCTTTATTAAGAACATACAACTTTGATTTGCATCACGAGGGAGCTTTGGGCTCCCTTTTCTTTTGCGATTTGCAGATCTTATGTTACACCCTATTCCACTAGAGGATTTTATGAAAAATGCGGTGATCATCACAGGCGCAGGTTCTGGTATTGGCGAAGCAACTTGTTTAGAATTTGCAGTGCACGGCTACTTTGTTTTTTTACTGGGGCGCAGGTCTCAGACCCTTCAAAAAGTTTTAGGTCAGATTAATAATGGCGGAATAGCATTTGCTTGTGATTTAACGGATGCCGCGTCTGTTCATGAAATCATTCAGAAAATTTTTTCGACCCCGGATATTCGCATCACTGCCCTTGTCAACAATGCCGGTATTTTTAAGCGCCAGTCTTTCGAGTCTTCTTCCGACGAACTGTGGCTAAACCAATTTAATACAAATCTTTTCGGAGCTGTCCGAATCACTCGTGAAGTTTATCCGCATTTCAAAAAACAAGGGCAGGGTTCGATTGTGAATGTTTCCTCCACTTTGGGATTGAAGCCTTCTGCAAATATCTCGGCTTATTCTGCTAGTAAGGCGGCCATGGTGAACTGGACACAAACCTTAGCTTTAGAAGGTGGCCCCCTAGGAATTCGTGCTAACTGTGTTTGTCCTGGAATTGTGGATACACCCATTCACGCAGGCCAAGATTTATCGTCCTTACAAACGCTCCAACCTTTACAAAGGACAGGGACATCTGCTGAAATTGCTAAAGCCATTTACTTTCTTTCGAGCGAAGCGTCTTCCTGGACGACAGGTGCCGTTTTATCCGTTGATGGAGGCATCAACTTGCTATGATCCACTACTTTAGCTTTTCCTTTTCAAGCGCTCATTTTTACGAGCAAAAAGCGTGGTCCAAAGAAAAAAACCAAGAGGTCTTTGGCGCTTGTTACACTCCCTACGGACATGGACACAATTACCGCCTTGAAGTGGGTGTCGACCTGTTAACAGCTGAAGATGTGGTTCGCGAGGCTCTCTTGCCTGTTTTAAAAACGCTCGATCACCATCACCTAAACTTTGATATCGATTGGTTTAAGGATCATGTCCCAACGACCGAAAATATTGCACTTTTTATAGCTGAAAGAATTAAATCTTCGATTCCAAGCCTCAAGGTGATACGAGTTTACGAGGCCCCTGATCTTTGGGCCCAGCTGGAGTTAGCTTGACTGGTAAAGAGACTGACGAAAAAATCCGTTTATCAAAATTAATGTCAGAGCGTGGAATTTGTTCGCGCCGTGAAGCCGATGAATATATCGAAAAAGGTCTTGTCCTTGTTGACGGCGTTGTGATTCAAGAACTTGGTTTTAAAGTGACTAGGCATGCGCGCGTGACTTTAGCCGCTGAAGCGATGAAACAACAGAAAACTTTGGTGACGATTTTATTAAATAAGCCCATCGGTTGGGTGTCGGCGCAGCCTGAAAAAGATTATATTCCGGCGGTTCGATTGATCACTGAAGAAAATTATTTTAGCGATGACGAAGTTCGCATTGATCACGATATGTTTGAGGGTTTAGCCGTTGCCGGCAGACTTGATATTGATTCGCAAGGTTTACTTATTTTCACTCAAGATGGCAGAGTCGCAAAAAAAATTATCGGCGAAGAAACCGAGATTGAAAAAGAATATCTAGTCCGTGTTCGCGGCGCTTTACCGAAAGACCAATTGCAACTTTTAAGGCATGGTCTTTCTTTAGATAATAGACCGCTAAAGCCAGCGACTGTGGAGTGGGTTAACGAAGATCAGTTGCGATTTGTTTTGCGCGAAGGTCGACATCGGCAAATCCGACGCATGTGCGAACTTGTGGGTTTAACCATTGCTGGATTAAAGCGAGTCCGCGTTGGAAATATTAAGCTTGGGACGCTTCCTGAAGGAAAATGGCGATTTTTAGCGCCCGACGAAAGAATTTAATTGGATAAGAAATGCGCGCGCAGATCTTCGCACACTTTTAATTCGTTTTCAGAAAATCCAGCTCGTCTGCGAAGATCATAAGATAATTTTTCAATTCTTCGCGGCACTGTTTTTCGAATCTTCCACATACGCTCAGGAAAATCTTTTTCTGGATCCAGACCTTCTAATCGACAGATTGTTTTGTACCAACGACTGCCAAACTCGACATGTCCCACTTCTTCTTCTGTGATCAGTTCAAGAATCTGCTGAACCCGAGGCGCCTGAATACTTTTAAGCCGCTTTAAAATTTGTTCACCGGCATCAAGCCCGCTTCCCTCAAGATACCTATGCACAATTAAAATCCGATCTAATAACGAATCGTTTTTCGCTGTCGCTGCCCAGAGTGAACAATGCACGGGCCAGTCTCCCCAATTAAAACCAAGTTCGGAAAGCCCTTCAAGGCAAAGCTTCAGATGTTTCGATTCTCCGCGGGTCACTTCTCTTAGCTCTTTTAAAAATTCCAGTGGAGCTTTTGGGAATTCGTTGAGCGTTCGAAGTCCCAGCTCCATGGCTTGAAGTTCAATAGAGGCCAGATCATGCAGCAGTCGCGCTTGGCCCTCGACCTTAGATAAGCCCTTCTTTTCTGGGTGATTTTGTGGATGTAACACCAAAATATCGCGAGCTGGAAGGTCAGGGACTGGAAATCCTGCCGAATGCGCAAGTAAGGACAGATCCTCTTCGATGCATTCAATTTTTTCAGTCACAGAGGCCCGATCAAAAGCTAACATCTTTTTAAATTTACTCTTTGGAAGCGGTGCAGTCCAGCTTCAATACGCACTAGATATCTTGTTAAGATCAGACTCTAGGCGGTGTTAATATGGGAAAATCTTGGAAGAATGGTTTAAAGACTGCGAACTCGCAAAAAAAGGGTTTGGTCTTTACAAAGTTAGCACGTGAGATCTCTGTTGCCACAAAAGCAGGCGGCGCTGACCCTGGCATGAACGCTCGTCTTCGTATGGCAATTGATGCTGCAAAAAAACAATCTTGTCCCAACGATACTATTGAGCGCGCTATTAAAAAAGGCGCAGGCCAGTTAGAAGACGGAGCCCAAATCGAAGAAGTTGTTTACGAAGGCTATGGCCCGCACGGTGTGGGAGTTTTGGTTGAATGCCAAACCGACAATCGCCACAGAACAGCTCCGGAAGTTCGAAGTACATTTAAAAAACACGAAGGCTCCATGGGTGAAGCTGGAGCCGTGGCTTGGATGTTTGAACGTGTTGGTCTTATTGAAGCGCAAAAAACAGGAACCTTTGATCCAGAAGAAGAAGCAATCGAAGCTGGTGCTAATGAAATTGAAAAATCCGATGAGGGTTACAGTTTCTATACGTCGCTTGATAGTTTAGATGAAGTTCGTCAGGCTCTACAAAAGCGCGGATGGACGGTTCAATCTTTTGAGCCTTCATTTAAGGCTAAAAATATCACCGAACTGACGGCAGAGCAAAAAGCTGATATCGAAGAATTTCTTATCGCACTTGATGATATGGATGATTCCCACCGCGTTTACGCTACTGTTTAAAAAACATACACGCAGGGGTAAGAATCCTTAAACTAAGGGGAAAAAGGGGACAAAATGGCGTGGAGAAACTCGAAACGCCATTTTGCAATGCTCCTTAAAATTTAATTTTGTCGGCATTCTACTTTAAAACAAGGTAGCTGAGATGAAGACTCGCAGCGTGCCATGGCTTCTTCCATCGCTGTTGCTTTATCAGATGATTCGCCAACAAAACCTTTTACGATCAAATTATCAGCATAACAAATCCAGTTTCCACCTCGGTGATGATGATGACGGTTCCGTTGAGCATGACTTGCTTTGTAGTTGTCGTCAGCAATGCTGGGGTGTCCCGGAATTGCTTGTGCAAAAGCGCCTGAAGCCATCAATGAAATCAGACCAGCCATTAAAAATTTTGCCATTGTTATTCTCCTTGTTAAAAGACGTTGATAAAGATGAATCATCTTTATTTGTAGACTTCGTAATATTTGCAATTGCGATGCCCAAAGCCGGGGAAAATAATATATTTGTTTAAAAACAACTTTTAGTGGAGTCCACTTTGAAAGGTTTTTAAAGCCTGTATAAGAATAGATATATTGGTGGCTTCATCAAAGTGACAAAGGCCTGTTTGACATTTTTTGGTGCGCTGACACTTTAGCTTTTGATCTTGAATAAAATCTGGATCCCCCCGCGCAAGAATTCCTACGACTTCCAAACTTTGTGCATTCATGACGGCTGAACCGGAATTTCCATCAAAAGTATCGGTATCAGCAATAAAAAATGAATCATAAACTTTTTGGACTTGCGCGCCACCGGCCACCTTGAGGGGTAGACCCAGAGGGTGACCAAAAACAACTATACGATCTGTTTCTTCAGCCGCGCGGGTGCTTAACCTTAACGCCTGATGATCAGGCACAGGGCGATCTAACTGAATCAAAGCAAAATCCTCGGTGCTGGTGTTTTTGCGAGCGATCACCTTTTTGCATTGATAAACCTGATGGGCTGAGATTTTTGGCATCTTTTGGCCGGCGCTTTTTAATGAAAAATCAAAAACGATTTTAATTCGATGATCACATGTTTCCGGCACACAATGACCCGCCGTCGCAATTAGATCTGCATCGACTAAAAATCCTGAACAACTGGCGGCCGATGGTTGCTGAATAAAGGGCTCGTCTAAACAAAGATGAAATGCTGGCCCCATGGGCGGTGCTTTGATTTCATAATTTCCGGCTTTGGATTTTATAAGTTTGCCTTTGCTTATGAGGGCCACAGTTGAATCAGCCACTGACCTCAACTCGGGTCGCAAAACTTGATATAATTCCCTTCGATCATCCTGACCAAACACAACCTGCGTTTTTACATCAGCACCTGCGAATAAACCCGTCATTATTAAAAATAAGAAAATTTTTGTTTCAGTCATCATCCAGCTTTTCATGACCCTTTTGATTTTTCCATCATGAGAAACGCCTGAGCGTAAAGACGCATTTGCTTAATCATTGCGAAAACACCATTACTGCGACTGGGGGACAAATGGGATTCCAAGCCCAACTCTTTTAAAAATTCCATAGGTGCTTCTAGTATTTCCTGGGGCTTTGCCAATGAAAACACATGAAGGACGATAGCTAGAAGTCCTTTAACCAAAAGCGCATCGCTGTCGCCAATAAAGACGATTTCGCCATCCGATTTCAGCTCGGCTTTTAGCCAAACCTGTGACTGACAGCCTTTAACTTTTAACTGTTCGGTTTTCAGGCCTTCAGGAAATGTCGGCAGTTTTTTTCCGAGCTCGATAATGCGCTTGTATCGATCTTCCCAAGCAGCCAGGGCCGCAAACTCGTCTACAACCTTTTTTTGTCGCTGAACTATCGTGGTCATTTCTGTTGTCCTAATTTCCTAAGCTTGGGATTCGGGATTCAAAGTTTTATAAATGGCTAGCAATTGGTTTTGAATATCTAATCCTTGCTCGCCCATCATTTCCTTAAAGTCACTTCTATCGAAGGTCGAAACAATTTTAAAGCATTTAATAAAAAATCCCTCTTGATCTGAATCATAATCTCGCCAAAAGACTTTGGCTGTTTTTTCTGGCATCGACCATGACTTCATTTCAGCTTTGGTGCCTTTGTCGCAATTCAGGTAAGTAAAGCAGGCCGAGATTTGACGCGGTGAAAAGTCTAGTCGGATCAAGGCCTCTTCCATCAAAGCCATTTCAACGTAAGTTAAATAGTCACTCATCTGGGACCAATATTTTTGGCCTTTTTTTCCGTTTGAGCTTTTGCAATAAAAACTGGTGCAGACCGCGCCTCGGTAGGCCCAAATGGAGCACTGATTTTGCTCCTTGTGAAAATACGGACAAAGCCAACTTTCTTTTTGGCCAAACTCGCCGTCTTTTCTATTTTTAAATTCTAACTGATACGCGACCGGCGGCAAAAGTCCGATTGGTAGCGAGTACTGACGCTTCTGAATCATTTCGCGAATCACTTTTTGCGCGTGCACATATCGACCTGTCGAATCTGAAAGAATGGCGCCAATCGCAAAATTGGGAACCAGCGGATAATAAGTGCAGCATTTTAAGTGATCTTGATAGCGCTTGATTCGGGCTATTGGCGCCCGAGCCATAATGCAAGCATCACACGTAGCCTTTGTTTCTTGCGGTTCCATGCGCAAAATTTCGCTATGAAGAAGGTTGTGATAAAGCGGCGGCGTCAGGTATTTGAATTTCATGTGCCCGCAGTCTAGCCCAAAAGTGGCACCTTAGGCACCCGTTTAAAGCTCCACTTACGATTCCCTTTCTGAGACATAAAATCCCTCTGAATATCAGCGACTTAACCGCGTTCTAAGATGGGACATGGCCACCCCCTTGCAACTCTAACAAGGCAGGAGGAGATATTATGAAAAACTTTTTAGTCTTAATCACTTTAATGGTATCGGTTTCGGCATCAGCGGCGACGGAGCTTAAAAAATTTAACCTTCACTACCGTATGGGCGAAAAGCATTTAGAGGTTCCCGTTAATACGACAAGCTATGAAACAGCCATCGAAGCCGGTGCTGAAAGATGTTTTAAATTCTTTACGGCTCAAGCGAAATTAACCCACGATCAAAAGCTAGATGCCGTTGACGTTTGTGCTAACCCACGAAATATCTAGGTAATAAAGGCTTCACAATCAAAAAGGCCTGCCTTATATTAAAGGCACGATATTAAAGACACGAGGTTTTTATGGGAATTGGTAGCAAGATTTTAGATGTTCTCTTTGGCAAAGATCCTGATATTTTCGATGAGCGTGGTCACGTTCTTCATAAGCTGCCAAAAAAGAAATGGGATGCTTGGCATAATCGCACAAAGATTGATCCTGAAAATAACTGGCGTAATCACGCCGGTGTTACTGGAAGTTCCCAAAAAAAGAAGTGATGTTCTTTTTTAAATCCGCTTCAGATCCTTTAAAACTAATTCTAAAAACATCTTCAACTTTCAGCCCCCACGTGTGGACCCTGGCTGATTTAATATTGGCCCCTGCTTGGCTGAGGCCATAGCAGGCGTACTTTAATAATCCTTTTTGATCTTTGGCCTTCATATTTACTAACCACTCGTTAGAACCCAAGGGCGTCACTTGAACCGTGTCGAACTGCACTTTTTGTAGGTCCTGAGTTTGGTTCACAGATTCACGCAAGATTTTTTCTTTTCCCCTTGGCAGATGGACCTGAAACCAATCATAAACACCAAGGCCTGGCAGCGTATGAATACTGGCATGCATGACGTTGGCACCGGCTTGATGCAAGCGATCGACGTAATTCACCATGAGTCCTGGCTTATCAGTTCGATCAAAAAATCGCACCCAGGTTCTTCCAGCCAATTTAAAAATTTGAACTGATGAGGGTTCCCCGGATTTAAGCTGCGAAAGGTCTTTGACCAAGATTTTTAAGGGAATTCGTTGAAGTAAAAAGGATTCAAACTCATCCACAATTGTGCTTGGAATATTTTTAACTTTTTCTTTAAGCATAGGAATCAACTTTTGCCGCTGCAAGCTTTCAGGCGATCTTAAATCCACTAAAAAATCTTTTAAAAGTTGACCCTTCCAAGTTGTCCACGCATCGGGATTAGTAGCTTTAATATCAATCACTGTAAAAACGGCCAGCCTTTGCATGCGCTTATCAGAGGCTTCTTGCTCTTGCAGTTCTTTTAATGTTTCTGATGAAATAGAACTTCTCTTAAAGGCTAACGCCGAGAGCAGTAAATGGTTTTCGACAAGCCAAGCAAGCTCTTGTTTAAAACTTTTTGAAACAAAATTGGCTGGCAACATTTGTAAAACGTTTTTTGCGCCTTTATGGCTGTGATCGCCACCGTCCCCTTTTGAAAGATCATGAAATAGACAATTCCATCCGATCAGCTCCCAGTCTTTGGCGGAAAGCTCTTTATGCAAAAAAGACAAGGGACCTAATTCGTTGGCGGATTTTCGGATTTTTAAAAAATTACGGCAGGCCTGCTGCAAATGAATATCCGCCGTAAAGCGGTGATATTGATCATGCTGAACGTGCCCGACAAGCTTTTGAACTGGTGGCAATAACTTATCAATCAATCGGCTGCTGAACACATCAACGATCAGTGAATCTTTACTTTTTGGTCCCAGCATTAATCGCAAGCCCTGCAACTGGGCTTCTGATAATTTGACTGTGGGTTTTTGTTTAAAACACTCGTCTAAAGATTGCCTGACTTTTTTTTGCATCAGGATGCCAGGCTCTGCTTGCAAAGCCTTCATCATGACTGGGACAGTATTAAGCTTTTTATTCTGGATTCGCTTTATTTCTTTTTGCGAACTTTTAAAAACTTCTAACAGCCATTCAGAATAAAAAAACGTCCTTGAAAGGCCTCTTTCAACTGCGCGCATAAAATCACTTAGATTTTCAGCCCCAAAGGCTTTTGAAATTTCTAATTGATCCGCCCCCGATAAGACATCCTGACCTGATTCAGTATGCAACCTTTGCCGGATAAGGAGCAAAACGTCTTTATAAAACTTAAGCACGCTGATGGCGTGTTGGTCATTTGGGTCTTTGTCCAAAAACAACGGTGTCAGAGATAAAGCTTGCTCGATATCTCGCAAGCCTCCGGGCGTGTATTTTATATGAGGCTCTAAGAAGTTTGTGATGGAATCAAGGCGCTTCTGCCGGCGCTTTCGCTCTAAACTGACTTCCTTTAAAATATTTTTTCTAACGCTTTTAACCCGACTTAGCAGAAGGTTTTTTTGTTGCTTTAACTTTTCTTCGCCCGCTTTTGTCATAGCCCGGCCGCCTAATAAGGCCAATAGATCGAAAGGCTGAACGCCTTCGGACCAGTCCAATTTATTTTTTGGGACTCGGTACCTCAGCTTTAAGCCTGCTTCTTGAACTTTTTCAATAAAGCTAAAAACTTTTTCGTCATCACCTAAAAAAATTAAATCTAAATCCGAAATGGGACACAGCTCATGGCGGGCCCACGAACCTAACAAAATAGGATCTAAATCTTTCCAGTTTCCAAAGCTTGAGAGTTTTTTTCCTAAGACATCTTCTAGAAAAAAAGAATTATGTTCCACAAGGTTTCGAATATCGTTTCCTTCGGTCAGATCAACCCAAAGCGGACTTTTTAGATGTTTTAGAAACTGAGATTTTTCGTCTGAATTTAAGAAAGATCGCGACATGATTTTTGCCATTCAGCGATTTGATTAAGGGCATCTAGTGGGGTTTTTTCTGCCAGCGAAAAGGCGCTGAGTTGCGCTTTCCACTTTTGTAGTTCCAGGGTTAAATCATTTTCGGAATTTTGATCCGCTTCTTGCCATTCAAGAAAGGAAAGCTGCTTTTTTGCTGAAGCTGTCACTTCAAGTCCTTTTAATAATATTTCAGCTCGGTGAATCACTGGCGCTGGAACACCGGCAAGCTCTGCGACATGCAAACCATAAGATTTTAAAGCCGGACCTTTTTGCAAAGTGTGCAAAAATTCAATTTTTTGGTTTCGATCAGAAACTGCCATATGAGCATTTTGAATCGTTGAAAAATCATTTTCAAGTGACGTCAGCTCATGATAATGAGTGGCAAACAAAGTCAGGCACTTCACCTGTTTTAAAATATATTCTAAGATCGCTTGCGCTAAGGCCATGCCATCAAAAGTACTGGTCCCGCGCCCGACTTCATCTAGAATCAATAATGACTTTGAAGTGGCGCGCTTGAGCATCTCAGAGGTCTCAGTCATTTCGACCATAAATGTTGAAAGGCCTTCAGTCAGTGAATCGCTAGCGCCAATACGAGTGAAAATTTGATCAAAGAGCGGGAGCGAAGCCTGCGCTGCTGGAACGTAGGATCCCATTTGAGCCATGATCGCAATCAGAGCCATCTGACGCATCAAAGTACTTTTTCCAGCCATATTTGGCCCTGTTAAAAGTAAGCAACCCTGTTTTTCAAGATGTAAAGAGTTTGCAGTGAATCGACCCTTCAAAGATTGCTCGACGACCGGATGCCGGCAAGATTCTAAATTAACTATTGAGTGGGCGTTAAAATGAGGCCGAACATATTTTTGCTCTAAGCTCAGCCACGCAAGTGAACTTTCAACATCTAGATAGCTGCACCGGCGGGCCACTTTTAAAATCAAAGGAGCCAGCTCTAAAGTTTTTTTTCGCAAGTTTTCAAAAATTTCAAATTCAAGTTCATAGCGCTTGGTTTCAGCCGTGATCACACGGCGCTCAAGATCTAAAAGCTCATCGGTGACAAATCTTTCAGCTGTCGAAAGC
>JAYWDA010000193.1:0-6594 GCA_043780105.1 Pseudobdellovibrionaceae bacterium
CACTCACGCGGCGTCGCTGCATCAGGGTTTCCCCCATTGTGCAATATTCCCTACTGCTGCCTCCCGTAGGAGTCTGGACCGTGTCTCAGTTCCAGTGTGGCTGATCATCCTCTAAGACCAGCTAGGGATCGTCGCCTTGGTGAGCCATTACCTCACCAACTAGCTAATCCCACATGGGCTCATCCTCAAGCGAAAAACCTTTAACCCCTTGATCCGCAGATCTTGTGGTCTTATCCGGTATTAGCCAATCTTTCGACTGGTTATCCCCAACTCGAGGGCAGATTACCCATGTATTCCTCACCCGTGCGCCACTAGTATTGCTACCCGTTTGACTTGCATGTATTAGGCACGCCGCCAGCGTTTGTTCTGAGCCAGAATCAAACTCTCCAGTTAAAAACTGTATAGTTTAATAATACTCTATTTATTTTAAATTTGCGTAACTGCAATTAAGCGCTACGACTTTATCCAAAATCTTTTAAGCTATTCAGTTTTCAAAGAACCTATGTAAGGAAGTCTGTTCTATATAAAACAATTTCCCCGGTCAATACTTTTTTTTAATTTAAATTAAAAAAAAGTGACTAAAGTTTGGTGGAGGCAACAGGGATCGAACCTGCGACCTTCTGAATGCAAATCAGATGCTCTCCCAGCTGAGCTATGCCCCCAAAAAATATTTGTGTGTGATTTATTCTCTTTTTTTGAATTTTAGGTCAACGTATATTTTATTTTTTACCTGAACAGCTGAATGTTAAGACAATTTTATGTTGAAAGTAGCTGTTGTTAAGCAGCTGTTGCTGTGGGGTTCAGCATAATACTACAAAACCACTTCTTTTCTTGGACCATTTGAAAGCCAATATTCTCGGCTCCGATCATTATACTTTGATATACTTTTTTCAAAACTTCAATTTCTGCACGAGAATCAGGCGTTTCATCAGAATCAAATAACTGTTCGATCGCTTTCGACACACTGACTAGATCTACAGTCGTTACCACTCGAGGAATACGCTGAGAATCGAAGCCAACCATCTCGTAGGGTTTAAAACCTATGAGCGAAGGAGTAATTAATATTTTTGAGCCCGAGTTGAAATTAATTTGTAAAAAGGAAGAGCCATCCAGGTCCTGTCTGGTCAAAACTTTTTCTATATCGTGTTTTTTTATATTAATTTTTTTATCATCTTCGGCTTGTTTTATCTCGAGTGTATCGTCTGCAAAAATAAAATCATACTTGGCTTTTTGATCAAGAAAATTGAGTATTTCATTCATGCTTTGCGAGGTCGTTTCCGCATTCTGTTTCTTCAAGGTGCCTCCGATATGTTTTTATCGACGATTTGCAGTGATGACTTTAAATTATTTTTGTCTCAAAATAAGATCTTGAGGATAATATATGAAAATAACCCGCTGGACGGCTCAGTTAGACCCTAAAAAAGAAATTATCCTTCAGCTGTTTCAGGCTGAAGGACTAGACGGCACGGAAATCACCGTTGAGCCCGGGCGCAAAATGTCGAATATGCGCACCAATATGCGTGAAACGATACAAGTCTTAAACGGAGAGTTGATTTTTAATTTATCTGGAACTCAGTTTGTTTTAAGACCTGGGGACAAATTAGAGATGGCTTCTAATACAAATTATTCTTACAGCAATTTGAAAAATGAGAGCTGTCTGTTTTTGACAGCTCATATGATTTAGTTCTTAAGAAACTTCTTTACTTATTCGACCGCTGAAGCGGCTGTCGGGTCACCTTGTACGGGTTTTAATATCCTTGGAGTTATGAAAATAACCAATTCATTTTTAATTTTAGATTTCTGATTACCTTTAAATAAATGTCCAAATACAGGAATGTCTTTGAAAAAAGGAATTCCATTTGTTGTTTCAGTTACATCGGCCTGAAAGATTCCGCCGATAACGGCCGTCTGGCCGCTACGAACAATAACTTTGGTTTTGGCATTTCGCTTTTCGATATCTGAAGAGACGGATGAGCCCGGAAAAGAACGCTCAATATCTAAATCCATGACAACTGTTCCTTCGTTTGAAACTTGCGGCGTTACATTCAAACTAACTCCGACGGCCACAGTCGTGTTATTCACGGTCTTTGTTCCATCAGGAGCGACGGTTATACCTGCGGGCACAGTCACATTCACCGTTTGTGCGATGTTTGCCTTTTGATTGGATAAAACAGATATTCTTGGGGCCGATAAAATGCGGACTTTATCTTCTTTTTCACCCAGTGAAAGGGAAGCTGTTAAATTTCCGAAATCTCCGGGGCTAGAGATTAATCCGACACCCACCGATGGATTGAAAATTGAACTGGCGATACCCGGGTCAAAACTGACCGATGGTCTTATCAAATTAGTACCAGGCGCAGAACCAAGGGCACCCTCTGGAGGAGTCTTCCAGTTGACTCCAAGTGTTCGCACGAATTTTTCTCCGGCTTCAACGACTTTTCCTTCGATTAAAACTTGCTGAGGTTGTGAATCCAAGGCTGAGATAAGCTTTTCAATTTTGACAAGATTAGCTGCAGTCTCTGTGACAATCATAGAACTGGTTCTGACATCGGAAATAACTTTACCCCGAGGTGCATTGGTAATCAGGGCGCCGGTCGGCGAAACTGTTGTGCTGGATAAAAAATCTTTGATTTTCTTTTCTAATTCAGGAATGTCTGCATAACCAATAAAAAATCGCTTTACAGCCAGCGGTTCATTACCCAGTCTTGCGTCTTTCAATTTAATTGCGTCTTCGTCTTCTTTGATTAAAGTCCCTACAGCACTGATACGAATTACATTTCCTTGACGTTTGTAGCCCAACTTTTTTGATTTTAAGATTAAGACAAAGGCCTGATCCCAAGGAACTTGACGCAATTTAAGGGTCACATCGCCCGTGACATCATCGTCAATAATCATATTGATGCCACTTTCTTCTGAAAGAAATTTAAAAGCATCATTCACGTTCAATTTCACGGCTTCGATTGAGATTTTTTTTCCGTAAAATTTATTATTACTGGCTAAAAAATCTTCGAGGCTTTGGGCATTCATGATTCCTTCGGAGGTCAAATCTGGATTAACACTTGAATTGCTTGCAGCTGCATTTGCGCTTCCAGTGGCTGAAGAATTGTTGCTGGGCTGACCCGTGAACACCGAAGCTTCATTTGTTGTTTCTTGTGGCGGTGAGGAATTTTTAGCGGCGTAAGCAGGGTTAGATCCACCTACGATTAATAGTGAATTCCCTTCAGGCTGAACCAGGGGTTCGGACGAGCCCGGTCTTAATTGGACGACGAAGCGAGCTACTTTTGATTTTGTTTTTTGGTAAATGTCGACGGAACCAATACTTGAAGCCATGTCTTTTGTATTGAGAGTGCGTTTCAGTTTTTTTGGAATGACCGCGTTTTGCACCTCGACCACCAGCTGATTGGTAGCTGAATTCAAGCGCGTGGTAAATTGCAATGGTTGCTGCGAGCTGATGACGACCGTGCCGCCGTTCTGATTTGATTTATATTGAACCGAACTAATTTGATTGATCTGACCCGAGTCGCTGGCTGCAACGGGGGATGAATCGTTGGGATTGATGGCTGGAATTTCTGGTTTTGCTTCAGAGACAACGGGTTCATTCAGAACCGAAGTACTTGAAGGCACTTCTGGCTGCGGAATGTCCGAGGTCACCTGCGGAGTGATCTCTGCAACGGGCGCGGGCTCGTTCACTGGAGCAGGAACTGCCGTTTCAGCAATAGAGGCTGCTGGCTGATTCAGCTGATCCATTTCTTTTTCTAAATCATCTTCTTTGGCTACTGCAGCAGCCGCTGGTTTTTCTATCTTTGTATCTTCGAATTCTGCGAACTCGTCAGCTACTGTAGACTGTTTGTCTGAACCCGCGGACTTTGGCTCGGCTAAAGCTTCATCCAGATTTAAATCGTCATCGGCATTTTTCGTCGATGAGACTTCGGCCTCTGTCGAAAACTCATCGTCATCAAATGATTTTTTCTTGCTGGTGCAAGATAGTCCAAAAACTAAAAAACATGTTAAAATAAAACCTAATTTTAAAATCTTCACCAATCCTCCTTGACTGACAAAACCCACTTACAAACGAACAAACTATCTAAACCAACGTAAAAACCAACTAACTAACTATTTTTTCAAACGTAAAACCACGGGGACTTTTTTTTCCGTAACCACGACAGTCCCTTCTGTAATCGAAGTAATAACGCCGTCTTTATTGCCTAATTTATCACGAAGTTTGACGACATGGACTCGATTTTGGAAATCTTTAAGCAAAGCCTTTGGACTTTTTACTTCCCAAATGATTCCGACTAGAACGTATTCTTTTGTACCCCAGCGCCTAATGGGATCGACTCTGTCATCAATAATATCTGGTGCCGCAGGATCTACCGCTGGAGGAGCTTTATAAGTTATTTTTTCGATTAAATACTTTGGTAATCGAAATGGATCTCTTTTGAACAAGCCCGCATCAGTTTTTGGCTCTTCGCTTTTTGCATTGGTTGCACGAGTAACTGGGGCCACCGGCTTAGACGGAGTCGCAGAAGTTGCTGCTGCCGCGGTGGATTCTGGCGGCACTGCTGCAGGATTTGCTGCTGCTGCGGTGGAAACTTGTGGTGCAGAGGGTTTTGTTTCTGCATGCAGCGAAAAATTCAGAAATAAAATAAATAGTAAAAGCAGGCGTTGAATAATCACTTGGTCACCACGGTAGCTTGCTTGTAACCAATAATTTCTCCGCTGAATTTGATTTGTGGTTGCGCCACTTCAGCTGCATTTCTTTGGATTGAAAAATCACGAATTTTTACAATATTTTCTTCTTTGGCTAAAAGCTCAAGAAATTTTACAAAATGACTAAAAGAACAATCGATAGCTATCGAAAAAGCCACTTCTTCGACGCTTTCTGATCCGGATATTTTGCTTTCCACTTTCGGCGAATTTTTACGAGCCAGCGATGATATGGTGACGCCGGCAGTTGCTGCCGCACGGTTTATCAGCGCCGTCAGCTCAGCGTCTTTAAGTTCACTCGGAAGTTTGGCTTTCACCACTTGAAGGTCACGCGCAAGCGAAGCTAAGTTGGCCTGCATCTCGTCTTCTTTTTTAATGGTGGCTTCGGTATCTTTTTTCTTAACCTCTTCACTGGCCAACTGAGGCGCAAGGTTCTGGATTTGCAGTTCGAGGGCTGTGCCATCATCAAATAGCATGAAATAATAGAGGGCTGCAATAATCGCAGAAGCTATCAGAGTTTTGAACGCAGATAATGTAGCAAAAATTCGAAGTATTTTCATTTCGCCGACACTCCGGTTGCAAAGCTTGCCGTGACGTTAAAACTGGTGGTTGTGATACCCTCAGTTAGTGCGTTGGCTTTTGTTTCTTGATTCGTTGGCGAAACTCCGACTAAAAAGCGAGCGTTAGATAAGCTTTCCACGAACTTACCAATATCAGAAGCCACATCACTTTCAGCATTGATAGTTAACTCGGTGCCTTTCAGATCAAGCTTATTAATCCAAACGCTGTCGGGGGTATAATCTTGCAGATACTCGAGCAATTTAAGTTCATTTATTTTTTCCTCTGCAATTTTCTTCATGAAACTCATTTGGCTATTCAGTCGAATCTGATCTTCTTCGTAATGTTTGATTTCTTCGGCTAAACTTTTTTGCTTTTCATTAAACTGCTTAAGATCTGCTAATTTTTGATTCTTGACCGCGATTTGATTTTGCAGATCAGGTATCCGCGAAGCCTCATAAAAATAAAAACAAATAGGACCAATTAAAAATGCCATCAATCTTTTTGCAAAATCGACATAAATCTTTTGCCGTTCTTCCGGCTGAATGTAGGATTCATCATTGGGGTCACCAGAGCCAGCAGAAAATGATCGTAATAAGTTAATACGAATCATTTTTCACCTTGCTGACGTAAAGCAAGACCAAAAACAACGGAAACAAACGGAGCCACTTGTTTTAAATAATCCGCCGATAAGGATTTGTTTTTCGATTGAATTTTAATAAAAGGATCTAACGGTTCAAACTGAATTTTAAGAGAATCCGTCAGATGATCGATCAGCCCGGCAGTAAGACTGGCTCCACCCGTGTAATAAGCTTTTGATATCGGTAACCCATTTGCGGTTGCTGCATAAAAATCGATACTGTTTCTGATCTCTTCGTTGACGTGTTCGAGGGCCAAGTTCATAAAAGTGCGGGTTTCTTCGGGTGCATCCGCCAAAGACTGAGTCATTTTTAAAGATTCGGCTTCGTCGAAGGTGACTCCCATGTTTTTACATATTTCGTTGGTAAAATGAAAACCACCGACCGGAATATCCCGCGAAAAAATAACTTCACCCTGATAAAGCACCAAGAAATTAGTTAAGGTCGAACCAAAATTAAAAACGGCTACGGGCTCGAAAGTTTTACCGTAGTTAAGTTCAAATATATTGGCCAATGCCAAACTGTTCACATCAAGGATTGCACATTTTAGACCTGCCTGTTCAACAGACTGCAAATAGTTTAAAATAAATTCATTCTGCGCAGCCACGATGAGTAAATCCATATTCTGAGCGGAACCCGATTTGAAGGCTAACCGGTGGTAATCAATTGTGACTTGGCTGATATCAAAGGG
>JAYWDA010000194.1:0-3809 GCA_043780105.1 Pseudobdellovibrionaceae bacterium
ATTTTTGGACCGACGGGTATTGGCGTTCTTTATGGAAAAAAATCTTTGTTAGATTCAATGCCGCCTTATCAAGGTGGCGGATCGATGATTTCTGAGGTCTGCTTTCCAAAGACAACTTATAACGACGTTCCTTTTCGATTTGAAGCAGGAACTCCGCATATTGCAGGAGTGATCGGCCTAAAAACGGCCTTGGATTTTTTTTCGGCGATTGATTTAGGAAAGATCGCTGATTGGGAAGATCAGATGCTTCATCAAGCTCAACAGCAGCTTTCAAAAATCCCTGGTATTTCGCTGTATGGTCAAGTTGCTGATAAGGGACCCATCGTATCATTTAATTTAAAAGCCCTTCATCACTCGGATGTTTCAAGCATTATGGATCGCGAGGGAGTGGCTGTTCGCGCAGGTCACCATTGCACTCAGCCATTGATGGCCCGGATGGGCATTCCTGGCACCTTACGAGCGAGCTTTTCAATTTACAATAATTTGCAAGATATCGAGCAGCTTGTTTTGTCCGTCAAAAAAGCTCAGGAGATGTTATCATGAACGAAGTGTTAGTTCGCATTCAGCCAACGCCAAACCCCAATGCGTGGAAATTTATTTTAGATCGTCCGGTCCTTAATGATGGCAAAGCAACTTATGCCGATGCTGAAGAAGCTAAAAATAACTTCTTGGCTTCGGCACTTTTTCAGATCCCCGATGTAAGACAAGTTCATTTTTTTCAGAACGTCATCACCATCACTCATAATTTTGATGCTGATCCTGAAGAGATTCAAAAAAATATTTGCGCAACTATTCAAACACGAATGCCTATGCATAATCCCCAACAGACAAAAATTGATGAAAAGAAAATAGCGCGCGAAAGCCTTTCCCCTGAAATGCAGCAGATTGAAGAAATTCTTGATCGCACTATCAGACCTGGCCTGCAAGGCGATGGCGGTGACGTGACCCTGCTAAAATACGAAGATAATAAAGTTTACCTGCACTATGAAGGCGCTTGTGATTCGTGTCCAAGTTCAACTGGTGGAACCTTGATGGCGATTGAAGGTATTCTAAAAGATGAATTTAATCCTCAGGTCGAAGTCATTCCGATTTAATATATTATTTAACCATGCGACCATGCTTGAACTCTTTAGCACGAGTGGCTTGGGCGTACTCGCGCATTTGAGGAGCGACGTATTCCATAGAATCCTCAGGTCGACTGGCAATCATTGCATTCTGTCCTAGTTCGTCGTTGCCCACTCGGACCTTTGCTCCCAAGATGACATGTTTTCCGACTTCACGACTGAATCCGGTCACCTCTAGCTCGACTTCAACTGTATCACCAGGACTCATATCGGTTAATGTTCCATTCACATCACCGCCAACGACAATTATTCCAGCGGGTAAGTCCCAGTGAAATTGAATTGAGGAACCATTTGTGGCATTGGCTGTAATAAACCCTTTTAGTTTTACCTGTTCATGATCAAATTCTGGAATTTTGCCTAACGGTTCCATCTGAACCGACAAAACAGAAAGAGGCTTACCCATCAAACGATCTGGTTTCATAGTTGCCGCTAAACTTCTGTGCCCTTCCGTATGTTTTGGAAAATTCCAGCGCGAAGAAAATGCTAATGTCACGCAAAGGATGAGCAGGCTTGCGATTGTTGAAAGGCCGATCTTAAACTTTAGTGAACTGGGCATAAGTACTCCGTCGTAGTTCCATTGGTCACAAGTTGTAACGAGTATCTTGCCGTCCCATTCAGTGCTGCGCTTGTCAGTGGCAAATGAGTCGTTCGGTCAAGAGTCAGTGCTTTTACATCAATCAAATAATAACCAGGGCTAAGGCCACTCAGCGAAATTTGCTCAGAACCAACTTCGGCCGAAGGATAGGCTCGCCGGCTACTGGCTGATATATATGACGCTGCAGATATTCCGCGCGATTGTTGATCATCATCAATGTATCTAAAGCCTGTGTTCCAAAGAATTAAATCCAAATCTATATTTTGTGCGCCAACTTGTGAGTAGTTAAGATTGATGACCTGTGTGCCAACACCAGAATAGTAGAAAGAATAAAAATCATTGGATCTAAGCCAATTTGAGTGCGAATACCCATAGGAATCGTAATAATCCACGACTGGAGTAACGTCTTTTGTTCCGCAACTAGGAGTTGATTTAGTGACCGCATCAGCAAAGTCTTTGCGACTCGAGTTCTGCTGTTCATCAGACAAAACATTCGTGGTCCAAGTGGTTTGGTCGGCAGCACTCAAGCTTGCGAAAAAATACTCGTTAAAAAATCCAATGCTTCGAAAAATTGTTAGACTCGAAGGTCCAAATCCTGAAGCATTAGAAATAAAAACGTTCCATATATTTAAGAATGGAAGTGCGGCCGCTTTAAGGCCGGAAACAGCGCTGGCAGGACTTCGGGTTGTTTTAAAAAGTGTTCTTGATATTGAAAGTTCACGGAAGGTTCCTTCGCCAGGAACGGAAACCGAGTCGTAGAGGGCCGCTCCACCGTCTTCTCCCAAATTAACTTTAAAGCCAAGTCCTGCAGAGGTGCCACTTCCTTCAACACTATCGCCACGGAAGCCAATCGTATCCACGTAATAACCTTGCGTATAGTAGCGTCCGTTTTCTAATTGGGCCTGCAGATAGTTGGCCCATCCCTCAGACCAAGCCAATCTTGGATCTATTAAACTGTTTCCGTTATGAGACCCACCTGGAGATTCGGAGCGCCCATAAACATCTTCTAGAAAATGGCTGTACTCATGAATGATCACCGCGGCATCGAAGTGATCTGTATCTGTATTTTTGACGTCGCCATTATTTCCACCCAAGATATAAAGTTTCCGATCCCCGTTAACGTAAAAAGAAACCAAAGAATTGGGGGATCCAAAGTAAGAGTAAGGATTAAAACCGGCCTTCCAGTAAGCTTGCACTTTCGGTGCTACAAAAGTGGGATTACTGGTAAGAGTACGAATTCGCTCGTTGGCATAAAGGATATTATCAAAAATAAAAAATGCTGCGCCGACAACTTTTGCGGATTGGGACATTCTGGCATAGGCACTTAAAGTTCCAACAGCCACAGACGCACTGGCGGGAGCGACAGTAAAACTTGCAGTGATACTATAAGGTGCGCTGGCATAAATATCCTCTAGGACACTGGCATTAACTTCCGCTGATCCTGCTGCTGACCTTGAGTAAATTGCAACGCTGTAGCTGCCAACAGTTTTAGAAATTTGTAGAGAAAAATTTCCGCTGTTATCGGTTTTTCCACACTGAATCACATTTCCAGCGCTGTCCAAAATAGAGACCTCTGCATATCGAATAAAGGCAGAAACAGGATCACCATAAAGTCCTTGTGTTGAAGACAAACCAATAATGTTTGTTGGACGGTAAAAATAATCAGCATGACCAGTAATTGGAATTGGGTTTGTAATCGGCGCCCGAGGTAAGCAATTTGCAGGTTCAGGACCAGCAGACAGACCTGTCGAAGCAGTTGAATTAATTGGCGGGACTAAGGGGCCGCAGCCCTGTAATACAAAAACTAAAATCAATGCCCCAAAGGCAGCATCAACCTCTGAAAAGATCTCTGTAATAAGGCGCAATCGCGCTAGTCTTTTGCCCATACAAACTTATCGGACCAAAGTACTTAGGACTAAACGGTAGTCTGTGCCTTATTATGAGAGCGGAATTAATTTTACGGTGGATGAGTTTAAAAAAATCTCAGATTGAGACGAAAAAAGGCAAAAAAAAGGCCCGATCGGAAACTCTGAAAGTAAACCTCTAGTGCTAAAGTGGGTGGCCATGGTAACAACTTTAGGCTTCCCACT
>JAYWDA010000195.1:0-1840 GCA_043780105.1 Pseudobdellovibrionaceae bacterium
AGTCTCAGCTTCTTAAGGTTTTGAATGGCATTGATTTAAAAATTGAAGCCGGTCAAACCGTCGGCCTTGTCGGCGAATCGGGCTCAGGAAAAAGTGTCATGGGTTTAAGTATCATGGGGCTATTAGCGGAAAATGCGCGGCCTCTTTCCGGTGAAATTAATTTTAAGAACCAAAAAATTGCGCCGCCTTCAAAAAATTCAACGGACGCGCTTAAAGGGTCTCAGATCTCAATGATTTTTCAAGACCCAGTTGGAAGTTTAAATCCTGCTTTTACAGTTGGTTATCAGATTGCCGAGACCTTAAAAATCCATCAGCAGTTGCAAGGAAAGTCAGTCGACGACCGCTGCCGCGAGCTTTTACAAATGGTGGGCATCTCAGATCCTACGGCCCGATTAAAAGCTTACCCTCATGAACTTTCTGGTGGCATGGCACAAAGAGTGATGATTGCTATTGCGATTGCTTGTCGGCCCCAACTTTTAATTGCTGATGAGCCGACAACAGCATTAGATGTCACAATTCAAGCGCAGATTTTAAATCTTCTGAAGCAATTGCAAAAAGAATACAACCTTGCGGTGCTTTTAATCTCGCACGATATGGGCGTGATTGCGCAAAATTGTGAACGGGTCAACGTTATGTACTGCGGAGAAATTGTTGAAGAAGGATTCGCCGAAGCGGTGATCCATTCGCCCAGGCATCCGTACACAAAATCCTTACTGAACTGCCTTCCATCAAAATATATTTATTCTGAATCTGCAGTCACTCGATTACCCGCGATTCCGGGAGTGGTTCCGTCATTAAGTCAGCGACCCACGGGATGCGTTTTTCGAGATCGCTGTTACAAAGCCCAACAAATCTGTCACGAAAAGCCGTCCTACGTTATTTTTCCACAGCAAAAATCGGCCTGTTTTTTTGCTCAGGATAAAGATATTAGTGAGGCCACTCCGTGATTGAGATCAAAGGTCTAAAAAAGGTTTATTCCGGTAGCGTCCAGGCTCTTCGAGGCGTCGACTTGCTGATCCCAGAAAATATCACCACCGCTTTAGTAGGTGAGTCCGGCTGCGGAAAATCAACCTTAGCAAAACTTTTAATTGGTTTAGAAGCGCCGACAGCGGGCACTATTTCAATGGATGACAAATCATTAATTGGTATGGCCCTGTTAAATCGAGCTCGCACCTTGCAAATGATTTTTCAAGACTCAAGCTCAGCTTTAAATCCAAGAAAAAAGATTTTTGATATTATTGCAGAACCTTTAAAAATTCAAAAGGCTCCCGCCAGCGAAGTTAAAAATAAAGTCTTTTCCTTGATGGAAGCCGTCGGGCTTAGGCCCGAGATGGCGGATCGATTCCCGCATATGCTTAGTGGTGGACAGAAGCAGCGAATTGGTATTGCCCGAGCTTTAATCACAGATCCCAAATACATCATCTGCGATGAATCAGTTTCGGCCTTAGATGTTTCGGTGCAGGCTCAAGTTTTAAATTTGCTTTACGACTTACAAAAATCACGAGGCTTAAGTTTACTTTTTATTTCTCATGATTTAAGTGTGGTGCGATTTATTTCCAAGCGCTTGGCCGTCATGTATTTAGGCAAAGTGGTTGAAGAGAATCTGACGGGAAAAACTTTTCAAAAGCCACTTCATCCTTACACTCAGATGCTTTTAATGAGCCTTCCAACGCTTGATAAAAAGCAAATGTCTGTGGCCACGGGAAGTCTTGAATTGCCGTCTCCCATAAATCCTCCTTCTGGATGTGCCTTTCATCCGCGCTGTCCCTATGCAGAAGCTATTTGCAAAGAAAAAGTACCCGAGCTAAAGGAGCAAGAGGGCGGGCGGGTCGCTTGCCAC
>JAYWDA010000196.1:0-6780 GCA_043780105.1 Pseudobdellovibrionaceae bacterium
GCGGAGAGTTTTAGATACAAAGCTCGAATTTCGAAAAACGTGGGGGTTTTTCGGGGGACGCTTTTGACCAAATTTAAGGAACCAGGGGAATTGATGAAGAACCAAATACCAGCTACTGAAGATCATGCGCGCCGCTCTTATAATACACCTGTGATGCGAGTCATGAAACGCGATGGAACCATGGAACCCGTCGATGTCACAAAAATCGTTGAGCGTGTCACCCACTGCTGCCAGGGACTGACACAGGTCGATCCTTTGCGAGTTGCCACGAAAGCCATCAGTGGTCTTTACGACGGCGCTAGCACGAAAGAGCTTGATAACCTTTGCATTCAAACATCATCGCTTCTGACCAGCGAAGAGCCTGAGTACTCGAAACTGGCAGCTCGACTTCTTGCTACCTATATAGATGAGGAAGTCCGCTCACAAAAAATCCACTCCTTCGCAGACGCCGTGAATGTTGGCTTTAAAGCTGGAATTTTATCTGAAACACTTTTGACCTTTGTTGATAGTCACAAGGCTGTTTTGTGTGCGGCCATTGAGCCTTACCGCACGGATCGTTTTGAATATTTTGGTCTTCGCACGGTTTATGATCGCTATCTGTTAAAAAACCCAACCAGTCGCCAGGTGTTTGAAACGCCTCAATACTTTTTTATGCGGGTAGCTTGTGGCTTAGCCACAACGGTTGAAGAGGCCATCGAGTTTTATCGATTGATTTCATCTCATGAATACATGCCCTCCACTCCGACTCTTTTTAACTCAGGCACACTTCGCCCACAGATGAGCTCTTGCTACTTACTAGATTCACCAAAAGATGACTTGCGCGCTATCTACGATAAATACACAGATATTGCGATGCTTTCAAAATTTGCTGGCGGCATCGGTGTGGCTTTTTCCAAAGTGCGCTCGCGCGGGTCTTTGATTCAAGGGACCAACGGGCACTCTAATGGAATTATTCCTTGGCTGAAAACTTTGGACAGCTCTGTCGCAGCTGTGAATCAAGGCGGAAAACGAAAAGGGGCCGCTTGTGTGTACCTAGAGTCTTGGCATGCTGATATTGAAGAGTTTTTAGAACTTCGTGATAATACAGGGGATGAGGCCAAGCGGGCTCATAACTTGAATTTGGCCAATTGGATTCCAGATTTATTTATGAAGCGCGTGGAAGAAGACGCGATGTGGTCTTTATTTGATCCGCGTATTGTTCCCCACTTTGTTGAACTTTATGGACCAGAGTTTGAAAAAGCTTTTGTTGAAGCCGAAGAAAAAAAGCTTTTTATGAAACAATTAAAAGCTCGTGATCTGTATGTGCGAATGATGAAAACATTGGCTCAGACTGGTAACGGCTGGATGACTTTTAAAGATGCTTCTAACCAAAAAGCCAACCAAACAGGTACTCCAGAAAACGTTATTCATCTCTCAAACCTTTGCACTGAAATCTTAGAAGTGACTTCGGATAAAGAGACGGCGGTTTGTAATTTGGGTTCTGTCAATTTAGCTAGGCATGTTTTAAACGGTGAATTTGATTTTGAAAAATTGGGTCGCACCGTTCGAACAGCTGTAAAATATCTGGACCGCGTGATTGATATTAACTTCTACCCGATTGATACGGCTCAATCTTCAAATAGCAAATGGCGCCCGGTCGGTCTTGGCATCATGGGCTTGCAAGATGCTTTCTTTTTACTGAAATTGCCGTTTGATTGCGACGAAGCGCGCGCTCTTTCAGCTCGTATTCAAGAAGAGATTTATTTTCACGCTGTTTCAACTTCTGTTGATTTAGCCGAAAAAATGGGTGCGCATGAAGCTTATAAAGAAACTCGTGCCAGCCGTGGTTTACTGCAATTTGATCTTTGGAATGTGACTCCCCATAATGCTTTGAAATGGAATAACTTAAAAGAGCGCTTGGCCAAATTTGGTTTAAGAAATTCTTTACTGATTGCCATTGCACCTACTGCGACCATTGCTTCCATTGTTGGATGTTATGAAGCGACCGAGCCGCAAGTTTCAAATTTATTTAAGCGTGAAACTTTAAGTGGTGAGTTTTTACAGATCAATCGGAACTTGGTTTTGGATCTAAAGGCCTTAGGCCTTTGGAGTGAAGATCTTCGCAATCAAATTAAAACTCTTGAAGGATCAATCCAGGATATCCCAGAAATTCCACAAGATTTAAAAAACTTGTACCGAACTGTGTGGGAAGTTCCTATGAAGGGTTTGATTGAAATGGCCGCAGACCGCGGACCCTTTATTGATCAATCCCAAAGTTTAAATTTATTTATGGAAAGCCCAACCATTGGAAAGCTGTCGTCCATGTATATGTATGCTTGGAAACGCGGAATAAAAACGACTTATTATCTGCGCTCTAGACCTGCAACGGCCATAGCCAAAACGACCGTAAAGAAAGCAGCAACGGCTTCGCCTGAAGCTGCAGCAGCGACAGAACTTTTAATGAGAGAAGCGGCTGATAAAAAACCTTATTCCGATTCCGAAGTAATTGCATGCAGCTTGGATAATCCAGAGGCTTGCGAAGCCTGTCAGTAGCATTGATTTAATTTTTCCAAAACCTGTTTCACATGAACCAGGTGCCACTATGAAGGAGGCAATATGATTTTAGACCCAGGATTTGATTTAACTTTACGGCCGATGAAGTACCCGGTTTTTTATGAGATGTATAAAAATGGCATTAAAAATACTTGGACAGTGGATGAAGTCGATTTTTCAACGGACCTTGTTGATTTAAATACAAAGATGACTCCCTCTGAAAAACATCTCATCAGCCGGCTGGTCGCTTTCTTTGCAACCGGAGATTCGATTGTTGGAAATAATTTAGTTTTAAATTTGTATAAGCATATTAATTCGCCGGAAGCGCGCTTGTATTTATCAAGACAACTTTACGAAGAAGCTTTGCATGTGCAGTTTTATTTAACGTTGCTGGATACCTATATTCCGCATCCTGATGAAAGGGCCTTAGCCTTTAAAGCGGTTGAAAGCATTCCATCAATTCAGAAAAAAGCGCAGTTCTGCTTTAAATGGATGGACTCGATCAATACGTTGGATTCTTTGGAAACCCCGGAAGATCGTCGAAAATTTTTAATGAACGTGATTTGTTTTGCAACTTGTATCGAAGGTCTGTTTTTCTTTGCTGCTTTTGCTTATGTTTATTTCTTACGTTCAAAAGGTTTACTCGCAGGACTTGCGACGGGAACCAATTGGGTTTTTCGCGATGAAAGCATGCATATTGCTTTTGCCAATGAAGTGATTCAAACAGCTCGTAAAGAAGAACCAAGTCTTTTCAATGAACAGATGAATGATATGGTTGTTCAGATGATGGAAGACGCGATCGAGTGCGAGATGGCTTTTGCAGAAGATATCCTCGAGCACGGTGTTGCCGGCATGAGCTTAAAAGATATGCGGCAGTATTTAGAATTCGTCGCTGATCAACGCTTGGAATCTTTGCATATTGCGCCAAGATTTAATGTTCGAAATCCTTTTGGCTTTATGGAACTGCAAGATATGCAAGAGCTTGCAAACTTTTTTGAACGCAGAGTTTCTGCTTATCAAATGGGAGTTTCTGGTCAAGTCGCTTTCGATGAAGTTTTTTAATCGGCATGCGTAAAGAGCTGGTCCTGTGGCTCTTTTTCCTCTTAGCCTGCCTCGGGGCAGGCTTTCTTAAAGGGGCCTCGTCCGGCGATGCAGGTCTGTCATTCTTTGGCGAACCTGCAGAAGTCGAAATTCTTTTGACCGACGAGATTTTTTTACCAGCGCCCATTCGTGTAGAGCTTGAAAGAAAACTAAATATAAAAATAAAAATTTTAGTGATTCATGACCGCGAGGAATTTAATATTCGTTCGATCACATCCCCTGGATATCATTTAGCCCTTGTACCAAATCATTGGATTCACCCTGCGACTTTAGCCCATCAGCTTTCGAATTTAAATCCGTTGAAGGATTTATTAAGCGAAAGAATTTCGGCGGATTTTTTTTCAAATTCCCAAGATAAAATTTACGGAGCCCCCGTTTACTGGATGGTCACTCATTTATATCAGTCTGCGGGCAGTCCTTCTGCGAAAGCGGATCCCGTCTTTTATTTTTTAAACGACTGGGATGGACTGACCACGAAAGGCTCAGAGCTTAGTTTACCCTCGGGCCGAATTCGGCCTTGGGAATTTTTTAGGGCGCAGCCTTCATCAACTCCCAGCGGATTTATATTTGAATTATCTCACTTAGAGGACGTTCATGAAAAAAAATTAGCACCTAGTCAAGAGAGTTTTACCAGTCTTTACCAGTGGAGTTTTTGCACCCCCCGCCACAGCCCGTCCAGGAAGATCACTTTAAAATTGCTCGAAGCTTTAACTGAAGGAAGTCTTCAAAAAAAAATGATCTTAGAACTACCCGTCGCAAGTTCCCTGAAAACATTAGATGGAGAGTCAATACCTCTGAATAAGAAGTCGACCTATCTTAGGGATATGGATTTATCACACCTTCGGAAGCCAAAGATCCTAAGCCTTGAAGAACTGAAGCAAATTAAAATCGAATACTCAACTCATTAGCGAGAAATGGCAAGAGTTGCCGAATTAATTCCGCCGGCATGTTCAATTCCATTTTCAATACCTATCAACGTCAAGCTGACACGGTAGACATTATTTGTTGGAAGCGAACTGGTATTTAGTAGGATATTATAACGGCCTTTTTCACATTGAATTGTGTTTGCCGAAATCAGACTTGGGCTGTAGGGAATCGCATTCACCGTCTGATTGGTCGCAGAGTTTCTGACTTGGACATCAATACGGTTAGTGGGGTAAGTGGAAGGATAGCAGTCTCCGCCTATTTGAACACTTTGATCTGCACCCGAGCTTACGATGGTGGCTTTACCAGCCCAAGAAATACTTAACTCATTACTGTCGGCCAAGGCACTGGCGCAACCATTGGCAGGGCATTTCACAAGGCCTGCTTTATCACCAGCTAAACTATTTTCGGAGTAATTTTGGCAGGCAGATAATATTAAAATAGCGCCTAAAGCTAGAAGCTTGGTATAAAGCATAAATTCCCCCTGCGACCTATAGGATAGCATAAAGAAAAGGGCCTTTTTAAAATTTTAGTTTAAACTGTCCCTTTTTGAGACCCGTCTTCGTGATCCTCGTCGGCTTCTTCATAGAAAGGGAGCTCATCCTCAGAGTGGGCCGCATCCTGTTCAAAAAGACTTTCAGAGGAATCATCACTGGCCACTAGTGCTTCAACAGGCGCGGTCTCTTCCGCCGGCATTGCTTCCCCGGCAGTTAAAGCTTCCTCATAGCGAGCGAGCCAGTTCACATCCCTATTCGGAACATGTTCACCGACGGCGATGGCTTCACGAATATTTTGAGCTTTATCAGATTCTTTTTTCTGTTTTTGGCGGACTTTTTCTTGCTCAAAAAAGTCAGAAGACGTTGTGATATCTTCTAACTGCTCAGTGATTTTAGTCAGCTCCTCTTCACCTTGCGAAAAACTTGTGCCGATTTGCTCAGATAAGGACGCTGTCACGTCGCTTAGTTTTTGGCCTTCTTCTTCGCTAATTCCTTCTGGCAAAATTTCGTCGATTTGTGACAAAGTTGGAAGTTCACGTAAATTTCTAAGCCCAAAAATCTCTAAAAACTTGCGAGTCGTTCCGTACTGCATCGGGCGTCCCGGAAGTTCACTTTTACCTTCAAAATTAACTAAGCCTTTTTCCATCAGAGCGCGCAGTAAATGTCCTGATTCAACGCCGCGAATTTCATCGATTTCAGATTTAATCGTCGGTTGTTTGTAAGCGACAATGGATAAGACTTCTAAGGCGGGTCCAGATAATCGGAACGTGCGGGCCTTTAAAGTCCGGCGTAAAAATTCCATATTATCGACTTTGGTGCGAAGCTGATATCCGCCTGAAACTTCTTCTAATACGACACCGCGAGTGGATCCTGCATATTCGACCTGCAATTGATCGATCATGCGCTTAATCTTATCCGTTTTTACGTTGGTGCCTTTAAAAACCATTTTAATTGAATTCAAACTAACTGGTCTATCTGAGGCAAATAAGATACTTTCGATAATGGATTCAAGCCGTTGATCTTCAACGAATTCAAGTTCTTCGATATCAGCAGCATCAAAGTCTTCAAGCTCGGTTCCACTGAGTTCTGCAGGAGCAGCAGCCTCGTCAGAGGCTACAGCGTTCTCTTCTTCATCAGCGTCTGTTAAAGCCGCTAAAAAATCATCAGATTCTTCGACTGGCATTTCTGGCAAGACTTCGCCAAATTCAGCAGTCATTTCTTCTGACTTTGGATCAATGGGTTTTTCGTCGTTCACATCAGCTAAAAAACTGCTGGCGTTTTCAAGAGCGGTCAGTAAACCTTGCGCCATTTCAGTGCTGGATCCAGAGGCTTCGATGTTATTTTTAGACTTCTTTTTCGCCATCGTTTATATCCTTAGCAGAGTGAAATAGTTCTTGTTCAGCAGCGCTGATCTCATCGTCGCTGGCCATATCAGTCAGACTGTCAGTGGACGAAATCAATTCATCATTGGATGCGGCCACTTCTTCGTCATGCATAAAAGTTTCTTCGATATTTTCTTCTGTAATTAGTGGCGCTTCGTTCGCTTTTTCAGACTTTGCCATCATTTGAGCGGCCACATCTTCAGAGTTCACATTGTCATACTCTTCAACCCGCGTGATAACGTCGGCTTCAATGGCGCGAGTCGCTTCAATCCAGATTTCACCAAAGGGTTCAGTCTGGTAAAGATTCACAAAACCCATTTTGCCTAATTCCAAAGTCGATAAAA
>JAYWDA010000197.1:0-3109 GCA_043780105.1 Pseudobdellovibrionaceae bacterium
AGAACCAGAAAAGGTAAATACAAAAAAAGGCCTTGAGGGCTCGGTGATTGACACGTCGTCAGTTTCCAAAGTGAATGCGGAAACTAATTCTTTAGTCTACCGTGGCTACCCAGTTCAGGATTTAGCTGAAAACTGCCGCTTCGAAGAAGTCGCTTATCTAATGTACAATAATGAACTTCCCAATTCAGCTCAGCTAGCCGACTTTGAAAAAAAGGAACGCGGCTACCGGGATATTTCAAAAGATTGTTTAAGTATGATCAAGCTTTTGCCAAAAAAGGCGCATCCGATGGATGCCATCCGCACCGGCGTCAGCTTTATCGGCTGTGAAGATGATCGGATTTGGGATGCAACACCTGCCATAAATTTAGATAAAGCCATTCGTATGCTCGCAAAAATTCCAACGATGATTGCGGCTGATTACCGTTTTAAAAAGGGCTTAGAGTTTATTGCGCCGAAATCTTCGTTAAGTATTTCTGAAAACTTTTTTAATATGTGCTTTGGTCAAATTCCGCAGAAAGAAGTAGTAAAAGCTTTCGATGTGTCGTTGATTTTATATGCTGAGCACAGCTTTAATGCCTCCACCTTTACTTCTCGAGTTGTTGCCTCGACTGAGTCTGATATTTATTCGGCCACCGTTGCTGGCATCGGCGCGCTGAAGGGTCCTTTGCACGGTGGTGCTAACGAGCAAGTCATGCTGATGATGCAAGAAATTGCAGATCCAGAAAAAGCAGAGCAATGGATGTTGGATGCTTTAGCCAATAAGCGCAAAGTTATGGGCTTTGGTCACCGTGTTTATAAAAAGGGTGATAGCCGCGTTCCAACCATGAAAAAATACGCGATGAAAATGGCGGAAGTGACTGGTGAATCTAAATGGATGAAAATGTATGAGTCTTTAGAAAAAGTCATGGTGAGCAAAAAAAATATCTATCCTAATTTGGATTTCCCAGCCGGCCCTGCTTATTTTATGATGGGTTTTGAAATCGATTTTTTCACTCCTATTTTTGTGATGGCTCGAACCACAGGCTGGTCCGCTCATATCATGGAACAACGAGCAAGCAATCGGATCATCCGCCCTTTAAGTGAATATATCGGTGCTGGCCAACGACAAGTTCAACCGATCACTGCGCGCCCTTAAAAGGCGCTGGGAGTTTATCTGAAAGCGACATCACGTTTTATTCTGCTTCTTGCTTTTTCCACAGGCTGCCAGCATTTATCAAAATCTGCAGATAATTCAAATGCCAGCACGGGTGACAAAGCAACTTTGACGACGACCACGACGAACAATATGACGGTGACGCGTCCGATTCCCTCAGCTTTTAATTTAGTTCCGCGAGGCATCGACTACTCAACCCCACCGGAAGTTGTCGCGTTTTCATCTTGTGCCAATCAAGATGCGCCACAACCCCTGTGGTCTGTGATTCAAAAACACAATCCAGATTTATTTATTTTTGATGGCGATATTGTTTATGCAACGTCACCTGAGCAAAGGCCCGTGGCTGAGCAATATAAAAAATTAAGTAAAATTCCTGAATATCGTGCTTTCCGAGAGGCTGTTCCCGTTATGGCGATGTGGGATGATAATGACTCAGGAAAAAATGATGGGGGCGCTGACAACCCCGAAAAGGATCTTTATAAAAAAGAATTTCTTAAGCACTTCCCCTATATCAAAGACAGTATCAGCTGGAATCAGGGCGGACTTTTTCACGTTAAATATATTGGTGGTAATACAACAACAAACCCTGGCCGCCGCAGGAAACAGCGTATCTTAAAAAAGCAGCCTCTTTTGCAAGTTATCATGCTGGACACCCGTTACTTTCGGAGCCCTTTAAAAAAGGCCGAAGATCCACAAAATCCAATGCATAAGTTTGATCCATGGGACGAAAAAGATGCGACTAAAATGGTACTTGGTGAAGAGCAATGGCTGTGGCTGGATGATCAGTTGCAACGGCCCGCGGATTTACGAATTATTGTCTCCGGAATTCAGGTGATTGCCAAAGATCATGGCTTTGAAAAATGGGCTAACTTCCCAACTGAACGGCAACGCTTATTTGACCTCATAAAAAAACATGGCGCGCGCAACACCTTAATTATCAGCGGTGATCGACATATTGGAACAATTGCAAAGGTCGATATCTCAGGCTTTGGACCTTTGTTCGATGTCACAGCAAGTTCGATCAATCGCCCCAGCCAGTTAGAGGAAAAAGACTCAAATTACATTGGGAAACCAATTCAAACCGAAAATTTTGGCTTAGCCCTGATTGATTGGAAAAAAAGACGAATTAAGGTCGAACTCCGTGACTTGCGGGATCAAGTAGCGAATTCCGTTGATTTTAAATTCTAAATCGCAAGGCTGTTGACAATCGATAAGTTTAGAATTATTCTAATCTTAGATGAATTCTAAAAATAAGCTAAAACAGTCATTTTTACCTGCTGAAATTGCGGCTCAATTGTCAAAAGTTGGCGTTCAACCGACATTGCAACGGATCTCAATATTTGGATTTATTTTGTGTGAAGCTAATCACCCCACAGCGGAAGACGTGCATGTTTGGGCTGAAAAAAACCTAGCAAAAATTAGCCTGGCCACCGTTTACAATACTTTAAATACTTTAGTCGAAGCTAAGCTTGTAAAAGCCTTACGCCTGTCCCACACCGATAAAATAATTTACGACGCAAATGTATTTGATCATCATCACTTCATCGACGAAAAAACCGGGGAGCTTTTTGATATTTGCATTGATGATGTAAAAACCAAATTAAACTTGCCCAAGGGATTTAAAGTAAAAGACTTTGAAATGACTTTCAGAGGATCCATCACTAAAAATTAATTATTTAATAGATAACCAAAGGAGAAAAAAATGCTAGGTATCGGACAGAAATTTCCAGAATTTAAAATGCAAGCCTGTGTTTCGCGTGAAAAAGGCAAAGAATTTGCTGAAATCACAAATAAAGAGGCTAAGGGACAATGGGCTGTTTATTTTGCTTGGCCTTTAGATTTCACATTTATTTGTCCCACTGAAATTGGTGAGTTCAACAAAGAGTTAAAAAATTTCCAAGCTCGCGAAACTAAACTTTTTGGTCTTAGCTGCGATTCTCATTTTGTGCATTTAGC
>JAYWDA010000198.1:0-5272 GCA_043780105.1 Pseudobdellovibrionaceae bacterium
GGCTCCGATATTAGAATTTGTTTTAGAAAGTTGAATATCATTTTTGTAGTGAATTACTGGCACGCCAGCGCCCAGGGTCCAGCGATCGTTCACACCGTAAGCCATAACAGGAGCTGTGTATTGAATGACAGGCTGAGAATCAATTTTTAATGTGCCCTTATTAATTTGAGCACCTAAATCGTACTTGCCCATGCGATTAAATAATCCCACCAAGGCTTCGATTTTTGGTTCAAGGACGGATAATTTTTTAGCATTGAATTCGACCGACCTTAAATCCACAGAATTATTTAAGTGGCCTGAATCATTATACTGCTGACTGAGCTGAGAAATATTTCCAAATCTGACGGAAGGACTGCGCACGCCTCCAGGAATGGTTTGAGTCGAAATCTGAGCTTTGACAATCGCAGGAAGGAGGCTGCAAATCACAACTGGCAAAATGGCTCTGAAATTCATTGCGAGGTCCCCCTGATTTCCATATAAACTTTTTGGCTTGTGAACTCTAGCTTAAGCGAAGACCGTGCCAGCGCAATTGGTGACAAAACGAACCATTTCAAGAAGTTAGCAACTGTTGAAAATCAAAGAGTTAATAAAAAAACTAGTGCAAATGCTCGCACCTGGTTGGCTTTGGCCGCAGCCGTCCTAACGCTTCGCGGTAAGTCATTTCAGGCGAACAAAGTGACAGTCGAGGGCTTTTTACATTATCTTGGGCCCTTCGTTTCACTAGGAGCATCGATGAACTTTCTTGTCGCCATTCACTTATTTATTGCCTTCTCACTGATCGTTTTAGTTTTGATTCAAGACTCTAAGGGCGGTGGAGCTCTGGGCATCGGTGGCGGATCGAATTCATTTCTTGGTGCTACGGGCGCACAAACTTTATATGCACGCATGACCCGTTGGGCGGCCGCACTTTTTGGTATCAGTTGTATTATGCTCTCTATTCAAATCACACGCGAAGGCCGAAGTGTGATCGATACGGCACCTGTCGTGACAACACCACCGGCATCCTCTGCACCAGCTAACACTGCGACTGAAACACCCGCCGCTGCGACGACTCCGGAACAAGCTCCTGCAGCTCCGCTTGAGAAAACAAAATAAGTTTTGAATTCTGAACTGAATAGGTTCTAATTGTCTGATGGGACGAAATTCTGGTCTAGTCATGACCTTCTTTTTTTCAGGTCTACTTCTTCTTGGGATAGGCCTTCTTGTTTCAAAATGGATGGACGCTGATTCACCGACCTCTCCCGCCTTAGCACAAATTGAAAAAATCACGGATCAAGTTTTAATTTTAAAAAAACATCTGACTCAAAAAGAAGTTGTTAAAAAGAAAACGGCTTTGCGAGCCTTAGAAACTCTTGAAACCAATAGTGATGGAGAAGCTTTCCTTGATTTTCCTAGTTCTTTTCGGCTGCATGTTTTTCCAAGCACGCAATTGACGCTGGATCAGGAGGGCGAAGCAACAGTCGTCTATCTAAAAACCGGTGAAATTAGAATGGAAAACCAAGGTCGCGATGGGACTTTAGTGATCGCAAAAGGCGGCTTGCGCTGGCCTGCTCCCGAGTACGACAGTTTAAATAAAACAACCCGTGCGACGGAGCCCGCTTTATCAGCCGGAGATTCGCCGCCCCAAGAGGGGCTGACTCCGGCCTATATCGTCGATACTTTAAAATCTCAAAAAGGAATTTTCTATAAGTGCTACACGCAACTGCTGCAAAAAAAACCAGGCCTGGTTGGCGAGACTTCCATTTCAATGACGATTGAGCCCAACGGAAAAATTTCAAGGTCGGATGTGACCAGCAGCCAGCTCAGCGATGCTTCTTTTAAAAAATGCTTGATTGAAGCGACCGCCCGGATTGAATTTAAGCCATTTCGCGGCGACGCCATCACAACAGTTTTTCCGTTAAAATTTGAATAAAAGGGATTTTTTTAGGGGCCTGCGATACAGCTGAAGCTAGCGGTAATCGTTTAGATAATCGATGTGTGGCATAACCCAAGGTTCGTGAGCGCCTTCCATTTCAAACACTTTTCCTTCAACAATAATTTTTTCGCGTAAAGGTTCCATCGACGGCTTGTAGCCTTCATACAGAATGCCTTTTTCAGTAAGAAAAGTTTTTGTCTTTTCAAAAGCTAATTGTCCTAAAATTCCTCGTCGAATGAGTTCGTCATAGGATTTACAAAGCTCTTCCGGTGTGTAGCCATAATTGTGCATCATATCTTCAAGGACAGCATACAAGACACCTAAGTCCAAACGACCATCTTGATAAAGATCAATGGCCACTTGAAAAGTATTTGTTGTGGCCATAGTTCGACGGCCAAATTTTAAATAATAATCTGGATCAGTATCTGTGGCTAAATTAATATAAATTTTTTCAACAGGATCGTGCACTGGGATCTGCGCTTGCAGCTCTAAAATGGTATCGACTTGTTCACCGGTGACAGAAAATCCTGCCAGCGTACTGCGAATATCGCCTGCGGAAATTCGCCGCGAACAAATATCAGAATATAAATTATAGATTGTGGCATCTGTTTCAGAATCATCGCCCCAGCAAATTTGTTTCACCTCGGGATGCAGATAACACCGAAGCTGCATCAGGGCCTGCAACTTATAGCCGACTTGTTTAGTTAACCGCCAAAATCGGCCCGGTCTTAAATTTTGTAAGTTATCTTTATAAAAACAACCCAAGGGATTAATTTGATCAATCGAAAATTTTTCTGCAATTCGCTCTTCCAATTGGGGAGGTGACGCTGTGATAAAATAAATGGGGAAATAGAGCTGACCCTTTTTTTCTTTGCGGTACTGGCTAAGGGCTTGTAAAAGTGTGTCGGTGCCAGGGATATTTTTTTTGGCAAACGCACGCTCAAGGATTGTTTGCATCAAGCCACTTAATGAATCGATGGACGTATCTAGGTACGTCTTATCCAAGTCCCAAACGAACACCTCTTCGGTGCTTTTTTCAATGCCTTCTGAGGCATATCTGAAAAACACCACGTCACCGTTTATTTCTGCTCTTTCGCGCCAATCTGCCATCGTCTTAGACTATAAGGCCGTCACGGCCCTAGGGCAAAACCTGTTTGCCAAGAACTGGCCCCCATGTTACCTGATGGCCATGGCGCTTCACGATTTAAACTTTGAATTCACTGATATATCGCGATGCCAAAGAACTTGGAACTTTGGTCCTCGGAAGACCCTTCCAGCTCAGTTGCCGGCTTGGGCTTTGGGTGGGTTTTTAATTTCTGGTTTTGACCTAGAATCTCCCCATCCTGTGCAGAATGTTACAAACGCTGATCCTGAGCAAGCCGCCGAAGTATTTTTTTCTTTATACCCTCAATTAACTTGGCCTGAAATCGTCCGTTTAACCCATCGGCCTGAATTAGCCCAAAAAATCGACTGTGATATTCTTTTAACTAAATATGGAATCAAATCAGATCCCAGGTTTAAGAAAATTTCAGACTTTCTTTTAAACTGGTCTGCTGAAGTTCAAGATTACTTGTCAGAAAAAGAGATTCGTTCTTTTGATATCGCCATTCTTGATCAGCTAACGCTTTCTACTCAAAAAGATATTTTAGCTTTACTGGTCACTCTAAAACCGACAAAAACTTTATTTTGTCAGCTGCTGGAGTTATCGGGCGAATTGATCCTGATGGAAACCCCCATTGAAAATGTAATGGATTCCTTGAAGTCTTCCAAGGCCCTCGAATCCCTTCGCGAGCTTAGATTCCCCGTGAGCCACCAAAAAGATCAAGACCTAAAAACTTCGATGGCTGGTTTCCCATGGCCCAAAGGGGTGACAGCTCAGGCCTTAAGAAAAGGCGATGTCCACGGAATCGAAGTTAAATTTTTTGCGAAAAATGCGGCTGAATTAGAAAAAACTTTATCTGGGCTGCAATCTGTAGCTTCAAACTGGAAGCAGGAAAATGAAACTGATCCAGCACTTTGAAAAAGTTTATCTTGATCAAGCGTCACTAGGTTCACCGGTCGCGCAAAGAATTCAAGAGCTTTTCCCAGCAGATAAAATTCAAGTGATCGAGAAGCCGACTTGGCCCGAGCGTTCGGGGCAAATGACTCCTGAACAGTTCAACCAAAGCAAAAAAACTCTTTTTGTCACACCTTTTAAGGGGCAATTTTTTAAGCGCTGCCCTGGCGCCACTCAGAAAAAAGTTCTGAGCTGTTGTAATTATCATGTTTTGAATTTGGGCGCTCAGTGCAATATGAATTGCTCTTATTGCTACTTACAAAGTTATTTAAATTCGCCGGTCATGAAGATTTATTCAAACTTAGATCAAGCGATTTTAGAGCTAAAATCGATGGCTGAGGCGAACCCCGACGCTCCCTTTCGCGTGGGCACGGGCGAAGTCATTGATAGTTTAAGTTTAGACCCATTGACGCTTTACTCACGGGACTTGATTTCATTTTTTAAAGATTATCCCAAGTGGACTTTAGAATTTAAAACAAAGTCCGCCGATGTGGACCAATTTTTAGATGTTCCTCATGCCGGGAACGTGGTGGTCAGCTGGTCGATCAATCCTAGCTTAATTATCGACCATGAAGAGCATGGTACAGCAAGATTTGAAGAGCGAATGCAAGCCGCCCGCAAATGCATTGATGCTGGCTTTCAAATTGCTTTTCATATTGATCCGATGATTTGGCATCCGGAATGGAAAGAAAGTTACGCTGAACTTGCGTCAGAGATTGCAAGCCGCTTTACTCCACAAGAGGTCAACGTGATTTCTGTAGGCGCTTTGCGCTTCCAGCCGGAACAGAAAACCATGATGCGTGAACGCTTTGGGATGAAAAGCTTAGTTACGTCCGCTGAAGTTTTTATGAGCGAAGGTGGAAAAATGCGCTACGATCTGCGCCTGCGCCAAGAAATGTTTCATTTTATGATCACGCAATTAAAGTCTCACAACCCGGCTTGGCGAATTTTCCTTTGTATGGAAACGCCCGAGTCTTGGATCTCAAGCTTCGAGGCCCATCCGATGCAAGTGGATGGGCTGAAGGATTTATTCAAGCCTCTTCCAAAACTTCCTGAACTTTCAGTTTAAGCCAGTTACCATTCCATTTTTTTGCCGTCGCGGAAGAAGCTTCCGTTCGGACCATCGCTGGGTAAAGTCGCAGCCCAAACGATTCCAGAAATACCTTCTTCAAGACTTCGGGTGGCACCTTTGCCGCCCATATCTGTTTTTACCCAGCCTGGGCAAACTGAGTTCACTAAAACACTTTCTCCGGCTTGGCTTGAAAATAATTTTGTGACGGTGTTGAGTGCTGTTTTTGAAA
>JAYWDA010000199.1:0-1930 GCA_043780105.1 Pseudobdellovibrionaceae bacterium
CCGATGATTCCCGAAGCAGTCTACGCCATGCTGGCCTGCGCACGCATTGGTGCGATGCACTCGGTGGTCTTTGGCGGATTTGCTCCAGATTCAATTTCGGATCGAATGAACGGGGCGCAATCAAAATTTATTATTACCGCCGACGAAGGTGTCAGAGGTGGAAAGCCAGTTCCCCTAAAAAAGAACGTTGATATTTCATTAGAAAAATCGCCTCAAGTTCAAAAAGTTTTAGTGGTGAAGCATCGCGGGGCCGATGTCTTTATGAAACCAGGTCGCGATCTTTGGTACCATGAGGAAGTCAAAAGCGTTGGCTCGGAATGCTCACCGGAAAAAATGAATTCTGAAGATCCACTTTTTATGCTGTACACTTCGGGCTCGACAAATAAGCCCAAAGGTGTTTTGCATACGACGGCCGGATACTTATTGTATGCCGCGATAACCCATAAATATGTTTTTGATTACAAGGAAAAAGAAATATACTGGTGTACCGCTGACGTCGGCTGGGTGACGGGACACAGTTACATCGTTTACGGGCCACTATGCAATGGTGCCACCACTTTATTATTTGAGGGCATCCCGAATTACCCAACGACGGAGCGCTTTTGGCAAATCGTTGATAAATATAGCGTGAATATCTTCTACACCGCACCAACAGCGATCCGTGCCTTAATGCGCGAAGGGGACAAGCCCGTACAATCAAGTTCCAGAAAATCTTTGCGAGTTTTAGGAAGCGTTGGTGAGCCCATCAATCCCGAAGCCTGGCTGTGGTATTATAAAGTCGTGGGCAATGAGAGCTGTCCCATAGTTGATACTTGGTGGCAAACCGAAACAGGTGGGATTTTAATTTCACCACTTCCCGGTGCGACTGATTTAAAACCGGGTTCTGCAACCTTACCTTTCTTTGGTGTAAAACCAAAACTTTTAACGCCTGAGGGACAAGAAATTATTGGCGCGGGTGAAGGAGTGCTGGTGATGGAAGACTCTTGGCCGGGTCAAATGCGAACGGTGTTTAACGATCATCAACGTTTTGAAGAAACTTATTTTTCAACGTATAAAGGTTATTATTTTACCGGCGATGGTTGCCGTCGGGATGAAGACGGATATTACTGGATCACGGGCAGGGTCGATGATGTCCTAAATGTGTCAGGCCACCGACTTGGAACTGCTGAAATTGAAAGTGCGCTTGTCGGCCATACCAGCGTTGCTGAAGCCGCCGTGGTTGGATGTCCTCACGATATTAAGGGACAAGGTATTTACGTCTACGTCACTTTAAAAAACGACAAACATCCGACGGAAGAGCTTCGCAAAGAATTAATTCAGTGGGTAGGAAAAGAAATTGGTGCTATTGCAAAACCAGATTATTTACAGTGGGCGCCGGCGCTTCCAAAAACTAGATCTGGAAAAATCATGCGAAGAGTTTTAAGGAAGATCGCTGAAAATCGACCGGACCAGCTGGGTGATATTTCCACCTTAGCTGATCCGAGTGTTGTGCAAGATTTAGTGCAAAACCGTTTGATCCGCTAGCGGAGCCAGCGGCGAGGTCTAATTATTCCAGGCAATAATATTTAACATGTGTTCGCCCACCAAGTAACGGAGACGAAAGTCGTATTTGTAATCCCTGTAATGTGTAGTCTGAAACAAGATTCATATTTGGATCACGAATCTCTATATCAACTCTGTTGTCACCGTCAGCATCAACAGGTTGACAAGCTAACGTGACTGACTTTACTAAATTTGCAGCTGTCTGTCCGATCAAAGTCAGTTGGCTTGAGTAGTCTGCAGCACACACAGTGCCGATGACCCCACCAGTTGACGTCGAAGCCGACTCATAAACAGTGCCGTAGGATTCGTTGCCGTTAACTCCCAGGCAAGCTCGGTCGCCAGATTTAACAATGATCGAATTAATACTAATCGCTTTTTGTGGCGCAAT
>JAYWDA010000200.1:0-6671 GCA_043780105.1 Pseudobdellovibrionaceae bacterium
CTTCAGGGTAGCCTTCCGCTGAAAACGAATTCATATCAGAACCAAATATAAGGGTACGGACAGCCGCTGAATTTCCCATCGAAACAGTCAGCAGGTTCCCATCTAAAATCCAAGTTCCGCCGAAAGAAGATGTTTCTCCAGTAGCTATTTTTCCCAAATAATTAAAAGTACAATCACCTTTAAAGGCGATTCGTTTTGAATCCCCTTGAACAGAGGCACAAAAAGCGCGATCCGCTAAAGGAGCACCACAGCTAGGTGCTGAATGAGCCAGGAAAGAAAATAAACTGATAAATACGATGGCCATATATTTCATAGGTGTTCCTTGTTAAGATTTTACGCAAACGTAGGTTTTTAGCAGCAAGCGATCAAGGATAAACCTATGCGCGGTTCGTCAACTCAGGTCATGTTGATTTCGGTTCACCTAGTTACCAAATACCTGGAAATATTCCTTTGGGCGCGGACGTTAATTTTTTGTCGCAGTAAAGGACCTTTTCGCAGGCAGGATTAGCCTTGTTGTTTTCATGGAGTGTCGAAATACGATCCTTGAGCGACAGCCCACAAATTTTAACTCTTAATTTGTCAGGAAAATCTGCTTCTGTGGGGCCTAGACAAAGGCAACCATTGGGGCTATTCAAAAATGACTGAGCACCGAAAAGTTGTTTATAACCAAGGTTTATTAAGTAACGGTCAATCGTATTAGCAACCATCAACTTTTGAGTCTCATCACCCATATCCAGGGCTTTTTTTGACCACAAATAAGCTTGATAGTAATGTTCAGGCACAACACCATGCTGAAACACCAGCGCGGCAGCCGCGAAGTCTTTTGCACTTTTAAAGCATCCCTCAGCAAAAATTTCAGCCACTCTTTTGGCGCGAACTTCATCAGCTGCAGCCACAATATTCCAATTAATTTGTGCTAGAGGAAGTTGTCGATCGGCTTGATCTGCTTTAACAAGCTCTTGCAACTCATTCGAGCGCAACATTTGTTTTTGAGGATCATAGGGGCAAGACTTATATGGCGAATTTATAGCCTGGCTTGTTTGGGGTCTGCTGGGATCGATTGTCTGACTTGAGCAACCGAACGAAAATAGAAATGATAGTACGACAATTCGAGATTTCATCGTCCAAGGCTAACTATTCGAATTGGAAAGGTCACGAAAGTAATATTTCGAACTCCCGATCCATTTCATTGAAAACGAAGAGGTCTCCTGCTAAACGCTTAGCTGCACCTAAAACAGAGGAATAATTGTGGATTGGCTAACGAAAGTTAAAGCAGCACGAGCCGAAGGCTCCTTTGAAAAAGCCATGGCAATTCTTAGCGATGAAAATATCAAAACTCCAGAGAATGCCTCAGTCCATTTACAGATCGCTTGGACGCACGATGCGCTCGGAAATGAAGGTGATGCGATTCCTTCGTACGAAAAAGCAATTACACTTGGATTGCAGGGCCTTGAACTAGTTGATGCCTATCTTGGACTAGGCAGTACCTATCGAACGATTGGTGAATATACAAAATCGAAACAAATTTTTGAGCAAGCCATTTCAAAGTTTCCTGATTTCAGACCGTTTCGAGTTTTCCTAAGTCTTACGCTCCATAATCTAACAGATCATGCGCAGGCGATGGAGATTTTAATTCAAGAACTGGTCGCCACAACTTCGGATGACTCCATTAAAAGTTATAGCAAAGCTTTATTATTTTATTCTGATAAACTCGATCAAAAGTTTGATTAATCCTTGAAGTTATTTAGCTTTGCCTTCAAGTGTCTTAAGGCGCTTCTCAAGGTCATTAATAATATCACTAAGCTTTTTTTTGCTTTTCGATTTTTTTTCAAGCTTGATCAGGTCTTTCAGTTCAAACGAAACTTCTTCATCAATACGAATTTTCTTTCCTTTGATTTTTTTGTAGTAAGGATTCTTTTCAGCTTTAGTAAAGTCGTAGCTTTTTCTCATAAACTCTCCAAATATTTTTTAATTTCGCCTTTGTTAGCTTTTCGAGCTGAAACTAGTCGAAAAACGTCGTCATCTTTTTCAACGTGGATCACTACTAAGTAGCGATGAATAGAACTTAAACCTAACAGCACCCAACGCTCTTCTTGGGCTGAGTGATCGGGGTCAAATATTCGTAAGGCCTGTGGGTCCATAAAAACGGTCACCGCCTCTTCAAAGGAAACGCGATGCTTTTTATTATTTATACGTGCTTTTAATGTCCCAAATGAATCTCATAGGTTCATGTTGTCTTTGTGAAGCCCAAGTATCAAGATTTTCTACTAAGGATGAGAAATTGTTGCCGTTTCGACAGCTACTTCCTTAAAAGGACCTATTATTGAATTGGGGCCTTTATTTCTGGCACTTATTTTCAAGGTTCTTCATCGGAATAATTTCAAGCGCCTTTTGATGAGTGCTTTCTAAGATAACTGGTGGTGCCACGTTGGCCTCAAAGGCCTCTTTCCACCGCGAAGCACACAAGCACCAGCGATCGCCCTGCTTTAACTCTTGAAAGCCGTATTCAAGCCTTGGGGTTATCAAATCATTTCCTTTTTTCTTAGAAAATTCTAAAAACTCGGTCGTAACGACCGCACAGACGACGTGGACTCCGGTGTCATCGGGACCGGTGGCGCAGAAGCCATCGCGGTAGTAACCGGTTTTTGGATTCGCTCCGCAGCTGACTAAGGGTTTGCCATAAACATTTAAAACACTTTTATCTTTCATATAAGTCCCCGGGTGAGGTGTCGAAAAGCAAGCGGCCGCAAGTAAAAATCGTTGGGCCAATTTCTGAAAGTGATTCATTTGCTAATCATCCCAAATCTATCTATACAAAAACAAGAGGTTTTTCCATGCACGTTTTTTTTTCGGATCATTACACCCTGCCACTTCCAGAAGATCACAAATTTCCGATGTCGAAATACAGAATGTTACGGGATTACTTGCTTGAAAACGAAATTATAACTAGAGCACAAATGTATGAAAGCCCACTGGCGAGCGAAGAATTACTGCGGCTGGCCCACACCGAGCATTATATCAAGGCGATGAAAACCGGCAATATCGACCTGCTGCTCGAATTAGTTTTTTGAAAGATATTTTAACGCGCGGGACTCTTCAGTAGGCTACCCGTTTTTCAGCTTCAATACAAAGAGGTCAAATTTTTCTAAAGACCCCTCACCCTCTGACCATTTTTTAATTTTATGTAAATTAATTTTATGATTCTTTGCTACGGCCAATGCTTGATCGAGGCATTGGCGATCATTATAGTGATAAAACCAAGCCAGCCGATCCATCACACTTTGGGTGGGAGATAGAATTTTTATCATTCCACTTTTTGTGCGGACCTCTCCTTCGGGTTTGACCGGTATTTCATTTCCAATCGCCAAGGGTCCAGAAGAAAATTCTACCGTGAAGGGACAAGTCGGATGAAAAAAATTTTTACCAGCTCGCTCAAATCCCAGTTCTTTCATGGCAACGACAAGATCTTGGTGATCATTGGGACTTATAAAATCCAGGTCTCGTGATTGGTATTCATTGTTTGAATATATTGTGACCGCTGCGCCGCCAACAAGTGTTGCTTGTAAACCTTTACTTCTTAAATGCTTTGAGACGACGCCGGCGAGCTCTTTAATTGTTATTTTTGCAGTTATTTTTTTCACAACTCTTTACCGGTTCGCCGTGGACGAGTTCTTTCTCGGTAATATTTTTTTGTGTCGTCCGGCGATACTAAAGAGAGCTCTTTTTCTAAAAGAGTCAGTAATTCCTTTTTTATTGCGAGCCGCGGGTTGAACGTAAAAACTCGCAAATTCCCCGTCAACCGACTGACCAAAATCCCGCCGGCCTCTAAGCGCTTTAATTGTTTTTGTACTTGGCTGGGAGAAACACCGTAGATTTTTCCAATTTTGTTGATATAGCCTTCGCCGTAATTCGCGATATAAAGTAAAACTTTTTCAGCAACAGCATTTCCAAATAAAGATTGATACATTTCAACCATCCTATTTTGTAGTATAATCATACTATATGGTAGAATGATTATACTTTCAAGTAGGATAACACTTCTTGGCCCAATTAAACCCATCTTGGTCGCTGGCCCAGACGGGCTTACTAAGTATTTGATTATAAGAGGAAATTGGTCGGAACTAGTCACATTTAATACAACTTGATAATTGAGTTAGGCTGCGCCAACCTCCAAATAACGGGAGCAGCTATAAAAGAATAAGTTCTTTTATAGGCTCTTCTTTGCCGGCATAGTCCTTGAATTGATGGGGCTTAATGAAGTTCAAACGTCAGAATTCTATTTCATGTCCCATTTTGCACCTTTTTAGGAGAAGTTTTAGCTATGCCCTAGTGTTGATATTTTTTATTGGTACAAATGTTTATGCCAAGACATCGGCAATTCAGTCCATCTATAAAATAGATCCCTGGGCCGACGGACTGATCATCGGGGTCACTTCACTAGGAATCACAGGCGCCTATTATGACAGCGAGTTACTTATTCAACCACGATGCCCCTGCGATTTAAACGAAATCAATTCATTGGATCGTTCGGTTGTGGGAAACAAGGATGACAATTTGGACAGAGTGAGCGATTTAGCGGTTGTCGCTTCCGTCGCCGTCCCCGTCTATCTTGATTGGCAAGAACTTGGATTCTCGCAAGAATTTAAGGAAGATGCTGTTGTTTTTCTTGAGACCTTAACAGTGAACGCTTCGTTAGTGACTTTCGCTAAATACAATGTCCAAAGGCCATTACCTAGGACTTATGAGGGCGACCCATCCCTTGTACAAAGTTTTCGCGGCTATCGGTCCCTTTACTCGGGCCATACTTCAACGGTGTTTGCAGCACTTAGCATGGCTTCATACACCTATCAAGAGCGGCATGGTGAGGCGACTTGGCCCTGGGTCGTGACAGCCGTTTTTGGAGCTAGTGTTGCCTACGCAAGAATTGCAGCCGGAAGACATTTTTACACCGACGTTTTGGTGGGTGCTGGCATGGGGACAGCTGTTGGAGTTTTAGTTCCGTGGCTCCATTCAAGGGAAAGGCTGAATCGCCTAACACTCCTTCCGATGAACGATGGATTAGGAATCGCGTGGAGCCAACGCTTTTAATCGTTTTTCAGCAAGGCATTGTTATGCACGTGCAAATTATTTCGACCTCAGCTATCATTTCCAAAGTGTAAATCGAATTCAAAAAACTTTTTTGATCAACACAACATTAGAGAACCTAAAATGACAACCTCTCAAAAGCGCATTCTCCTCATCGAAGACTCTCCTGATATCCAGATGTTGATGACCAAGCTTTTGGAATCGAGTGGCTATTCCGTCACTCGGGCCAATAACGGAAAACTTGGCCTGAAAATGCTTGAATCTGCCTCAGTTTTTCCTCATCTGATCCTGCTTGATTTAATGATGCCTGAAATGGATGGATATCAGTTTCGTGAGGAGCAAAAAAAGAATATAAAATTCTCATCAATTCCAGTCATAATCATGTCAGCAGACGAAGATGTTCAGACAATTGCAAAACAAATTGATGCACAATCTTTTTTAAAAAAGCCATTCCGCAATATGCAGGTTGTTTTAGATGGCGTTGGAAACTTTTTTTAATTTATTTTGAAGAGTGAATGTGGTAGCTCAACGGAGCAGGTTCGGTCATTGGAATCTCGATGATAAAACTGGTTCCGCTTCCCGCATTGCTTTCAACGCGGATCTTGCCCTTGTGTGCTTCAACGACACCCTTGACGACAGTAAGTCCTAAGCCCCAGCCAGTTTTAGTTCCCTCGTTTGCGCTTTTGGCTCTTCGAAAATTCTGAAATAAGAGTGGGATTTCATTTTCAGGTATTGGTTTTCCTTCGTTGTGTACAGTCAAGACAACAGCTTTTTTTTCGTATCCTAATGAGAGAGTAATTATGCTCTCTGGAGTAGAATACTTAATGGCATTTCCTACCAAATTTTCAACTGCGCGCTGAAGGCTGCTGCAATCCCAATAGCCTTTGACTGATCCAGATGAATTAACTACGAATCGATCTCCATGAATATCTGACAATTCATCGGCGACCCCCCCGAACCATCGTATCCAAATCACATTCTACAACATGAAGAGATAAGCTCTCGCCATTACGAAGCCTGCTCGCATCAAGGAGATCATGAATCATCGACTCAAGCCGATTCATGCTTCCGATAATTCCTCTAGCCATGTCGAGAGCGGGGTCTGCGACATCATTAAATTTCAAAATCATTTCGGCACTCATCTTCGCAGCAGTGATGGGATTCTTAAGATCATGAGTTAACGTGTTAACAAATGTCTGCTGAATATCAGTATGAATTTCTGAAAATTCAACAGCGGCATCATTGACTGCTTGCTCAATTGAATTAAGAACAATGTCCCGCTGGTTTTCATCCAACTGGCCATCTTTTTCTTCGAGAGCCTTAAAAATGACTTCGCGTAAAATATGGTATTCGAAGATCACTTCTGTCAGTGCATAACTTTTATTATCTGCCCGATCAGCTCCATGGAGTTTTCCGATTCGGCTAGACTCTTTGTCCCGAGCAAAGACTGATTTAAAATCCATTTTAACATTCGTTGCTAGGGCTTCACTCAGGTGATCCAAGTAAAGTGGCAACGAGTCTCTGAGCGCAAGGGTCGCGGAAGTTTTGGCGGAGGTCACTTCTTTCAGACATCTCTCTTCCCATTG
>JAYWDA010000201.1:0-2569 GCA_043780105.1 Pseudobdellovibrionaceae bacterium
GTTTGGGTTAGGTGGTTCCCCAGGCAGTTCCGCGGGGCCGAGAGGCCCCGTTTTTTTTCTTTCTTTAACTATCCAAATCCCTTGAAATCGGGCATAACCAGCCGACCGATGCTGACCCTAAAAGACCTCGATTTTTCTTATCCCTCTGAACTTGTGGCGCAAAGTCCTGTGCGTCCTAGTCGCGTTATGTGGGTGGATGAAAATCCTTGCGAAATTTCCATTGATCAACTGCTTGAGAAGTTTAATCCGGGCGATCTTTTAATTTTAAATAACACCAAAGTTTTAAAGCGAAGAATTTTTGTCGGAGATTTAGAAATTCTTTTTCTGAAATCCGAAAATCTTTTAGATTGGCAAGTGCTGTTCCCAGCCAGTCGCACAAAAATTGGCGATTGGATCGAGCTTCCTTTGGGCGAAAAAATTCAGCTGATGTCAAAAGGCCGACCCCAAGAAGTCAGATCTGTGCGGCCCTTGACTGAGGAATATTTTGAAAAAGTCGCAGAAATTCCATTACCGCCTTATATTCAAAAAGCCCGCGATGAAAGACACACGCGCGATGAAGACAGTCTGTGGTATCAAACAGCTTGGGCCGAAAAATCGGGAAGCTTGGCTTCGCCTACGGCCAGCCTGCACTTTTCAAAAGACCATTTAGAAATTTTAAAAAATAAAAAAGTCCAAATCCATTTTATCACTTTGCATGTAGGCCTTGGAACTTTTTTGCCGGTGACCACAGAAATTTTAAGTCAGCATAAAATGCACTTTGAAGACGTCGAGATTCCATTTCAAACTTGGCAAGCAGTAAAAGACACAAAATCAAAAGGTTTTGCTGTTTGGGCGCTGGGCACAACGGCTGCGCGGGCGCTGGAAAGTGCAGCCGTTGATAAATTAGAAAAAACTTCGCAAGGGTTTCGTGGTGCTACAGATCTGATGATTGCTCCGCCTTACGATTGGAAAGTGGTCGACAGATTAATGACAAATTTCCACCAGCCGCAAAGCACGTTGCTAGCTTTAGTGGCAGGTTTTAGCTCTCTAGAAAAAGTAAAATCTTGCTACCAATGGGCGATCGAGCGTAAGTTTTGCCTGTTCAGTTACGGCGATTTGTCCGTTTGGATTAAAGGAAAAGACCAGCCATGAAATTAGGGCAATTTGATTTAAAAGCCAAACGAGGAAATGCCCGGCGCGGGACTTTGATGACAGCTCACGGCGCCATTGAAACCCCAGTTTTTATGGCGGTCGGAACAAAAGCCACCGTCAAAGCCATGACCAATGAAGAGCTGATTCAAAGCGGCACTCAAATCCTTCTTGGAAACACTTATCATTTACATCTGCGCCCTGGCGAAAAGGTCATTAAAAATTTAGGTGGCCTGCATAAATTTATGAATTGGAATAAGCCGATCCTTACTGACTCGGGCGGTTTTCAAGTTTTCTCGCTCTCGCAGCTCGCAAAAATGTCCGAAGAAGGTGTTGAGTTTAAATCCCATTTGGACGGCGCTAAGCATTTTATTTCTCCAGAAAAAAGTATGGAGATTCAAATGGATCTGGGCGCAGACATCATTATGGCCTTTGACGAGTGCCTGCAATATCCCGCCACTGAAGATCAAATACAAAAATCCATGGATCTGACATACCGGTGGTTATTAAGATCCAAAGCCGCGATGACTCGGAAAGAAAGTTTGCTGTTTGGGATTGTCCAAGGTGGGCTCAGCTTAGAGCACCGGAAAAAAAGTTTGCAGCAAATCACAAGCGTTGACCTTCCAGGTTACGCGCTGGGTGGCTTCAGTGTCGGCGAGCCTATTCACCTCATGCACGAGCTACTGCCGCATATTGCGCCGCTGATGCCGGAAAATAAGCCGCGCTATTTGATGGGCGTGGGAACGCCGCTGGATTTGGTGATTTCCGTGGACGCCGGCATTGATATGTTTGATTGCGTGATCCCCACAAGAGTCGCCCGCAATGGGACCTTGTACACTTGGCGGGGGAAAGTCAGCATCAAACGTAACGAGTACCGGGAAGACCCATCGCCTTTGGATCCGGAATGTGACTGTTATACGTGCACAAATTATTCAAAGGCTTACCTTCGGCATTTGTTTTTAAGTGGTGAAATATTAGGCAGCAGACTTAATTCCATTCATAATATTTATTTTTATATGAAGCTGATGGAGCGCATTCGCGAGGCCATTCAAGAAAATCGCTGGGAAGCCTTCCGGGACGATTGTATAACGCGCTTCACAAAATCGGTTTCCTTGGCCTCTGAAAATTAATCCCCATTTCCTTGATTAATGTCTGGAAAGATGTTGAATTTTCTACTTAAAACCAAATTGGAGGTTTTGTATGTTTTCATCAATTGCGTTTGCACAGGCCGCAGTAGCGACTGGCCAAGAACCCAATGCATTGCTTTCTTTAGTCCCTTTCGTTTTTATTTTCGGAGTGATGTACTTTTTGGTCATCCGCCCGCAATCAAAGCGCCAAAAAGAACACAAAGCTTTTTTAGGTGAACTTAAACGTGGCGATGAGGTTCTGACTAGCAGTGGAATCTTAGGCCGCATCGAAGGCTTAACAGACAGCTTCGTCA
>JAYWDA010000202.1:0-1696 GCA_043780105.1 Pseudobdellovibrionaceae bacterium
GACGCTCGTAAGATCGGTCTTTCTTGCAAACTTGTAAAACTAAGAGAAACAAAAGCTGACGTTGAAGATTACGTGAAAAAAGCGACTTCGACTTCAAAGGCAACTCTAGGTGATTTGTTTGCAGAACAATTGAAAAATGTGAAAACAGATCCTAATTCAACGAAGCAGTAATTTGCGGATAACGAATTAATAAAAAATATTTAAGGAAGGGAGTCGAAAGACTCCCTTTTTTTATTTCTGCTGTAATCCGGGAATTTTTATTTTTTGAAGTAACCCTTGGCCTTCGTCTTCCGGCATAGCTTTTCTTTCCGATTCGCCGAGCACGTAAGTCACTCCGACAGTGGCGCTTAGATTTTGATCGGTTCGATGCAAGGGGCTGGTGCGATTGGCAGAAAGCTCGAAATGCTCGGCATTCAAATAAGCAAAATAAGAATATTTTCGGTACTTAAACGACTGTACCAAAATAAATTCATAACTTAAAAAGCCTGAGCGGGATTCATAGCGAGGACGCTGGCTATTGGCATCTTCTGCGCGGACATCAAAATAGGTGGCCATATATTCTTGCGTGGCGCCGCCTATTCCTGCAATCAATGTTGTTTTTGCATTGGAGTCTTTAACGGGATAAAGCCACGAATGTAAAATCTGACCTTGGTAAATGGCGCCGTTAGTTTTAGTACGACTGAAATCTGTGACGATGGATTGATAAATTCCAAGATTCACTTCGCTTCCTTCACCGTCTCTGTAGACAGCTTTTGGACCTAATTGCAGACTCCAGGGAATATCGGCCATACCTTGACGGGCAAAAGTTTGATCTGATTTCACTTCAACAACGCCGGCTCCGCCAAGCTCGACCGACCAATTGTCTGATTTTAAAAAGTAAGCGCGAGTTCCTTCTTTTTGCGTCGATCTTAAAATCTCGCCGCGGTATTGAAAAGTGGGAACTGGTAAATACCAAACTTTAGTTTGTTCAGACGCCGGATAATAAGGGAAGCGAAGGTACGCCAAAGCAATCCCGTAATCCCAAAGGGGCAAAAGCTCAGCATCACCTTCTTGTGCGGCTGCAAGCAGTGGGAGAAAGCTTAAAATAAGTAAGAGACGACCAACATAAGTCATTTATTACAGAATATCTTCAAGGTCGAGTCAGCGGCAGTCCTGAATTTGTAATAAATCACCCAGCATCGACGAATGGGCTTAGCGTCAAATCCTGACAACAGGCAGAAACAGGAGGAGGCTAGAGGACTTCAAACGAGGTTCGTAGATGAAAAATCCTTTTGTAAAGTTGTTGGTCGTTTTGCTAGTAATCGTTGGTCTTGTGTCTTTGATCCGTATGGGGTTTAAAGATCGCAGCGAAGATAAAATGATCATGACCAAGAATGGTATCCTTCAGCTTGAGCTTGAAGGCGTTATTATGAACGGCAAAAAGTTTTTAAAAAACCTCAAAAAATATCGCGAAGATAAAAATGTGAAAGCGATTTTGGTGGTGATTGATTCTCCGGGAGGATCAGTCGGTCCTTCGCAGGAAATTTATGCGGAACTTTTGCGAACTCGCGAAGAATTTAAATTACCAGTGATTTGTGTTTCCAATGGCCTCGTCGCCAGTGGCGCTTATTATTCAGCAGCGGCCTGCGATAAATTAGTTGTCGCTAAGGGCGCCTTGGTGGGATCGATTGGCGTGATCATGAGCTTTGCAAATCTT
>JAYWDA010000203.1:0-3259 GCA_043780105.1 Pseudobdellovibrionaceae bacterium
GCGGCCTTTGAAGAGTTTAAAAATGATTCTCGCAGTATTTCCATTACAACGGGCCTTGGGGAGCTGATCGGACGAGGGCCCCCCTTTCAAAAATTATCAGAAGGTGATCGAAGCCTTCAATTAGCCGCGAAAAGTTATTACAATGATCTTAATGCCGTCAATGCAACACTGACACTTCATCACACTACGGGCATGGCCATGGCTGAAGATACTAGTTTGTATGCACCCCTCTCGTTACTGCAGGAATTGTTTGCGACGGATGGAATTCAATATTGGGCTGTGTTTTTAAAAAATCGAGATCATGTTGATTTGATGAAGCTTCAATTAGAAAAAGATTTTGCGGCCGCCCATCTGCCTTTTGATGTTTTCGAATTTAACAATGAAACCTGGAGCCCGTATTATGTCGGGTCCATGAGTTTTCTTTACGTCATGGGAATCTTTTTTGTCTTTTTAATTTGCAGTGCTGTCGCGCTGTCGATTATTAATTCGACAACACTGGGAATATTAGAACGCATTAAAGAAATTGGCACTTTGCGAGCAATTGGTTTTGAGCCTCGAAACATTGCTGATATTTTTCTTAGGGAAAACTTACTAATGTCCTTTATGGCCATTGGGCTAGGGCAAGTCGTGGGCTGGCTCATTGCCGAGATTGTGAATCATTCGACGATTATGTTTAGTCCGCCAGGCGCCCAAGGAGAAATTCAATTTCTTTTAAGGGTTAACGGAAGCCTCTGCTTGCTCATGGCTATCATGGTTATCATGATTAATATCGTAACAACTTATTTTGTAGTTCGCGGTGTGAATAAAAAACAAATTGTTTATTTGCTTTCAGAAACAGGAGCTTAAAATGAAATATAATTTCGTCATCGCCTTCTTGATTAGCTTTTCCGCTCGAGCCGATCAAGCCTACGATTTACTTAAAGCCTCTGATGAGGGCCGCGGAAGCGTGCAAGAGGGTCTTCGTTGGAATATAAAAATTGAAACTACGGATGATGATGAAACCAGCCATCGGGAATTTTCTGTGAAAGCCAAAGATCATGATGCTTATGTGGAAGCTTCGTCGCCAGCCCGTAACAAAGGCGAAATTTATATTTTTAATGATCGCAATATGTGGTTCTTTAAACCGTCCTTAAAAAAACCAGTGTCCATTTCTGCTCGGCAAAAGTTAACCGGCCAGGCGGCCAACGGAGATATTGCCAGCACACATTATGCTCGGGACTATACGCCTCAACTTGAAAAAACAGAAACTTTAAATGGCGAGAAGGTGCATGTCCTTCTGTTAAAAGCGAAAGCCAATAACCTTACTTACGACCAAATCAGATACTACATCAGCGATAAATCGAAGCTGGCCATCAAAGCTGACTTTCTGAATTTGCAAGGTGCTCCTTTTAAGATTGGCGTCATGGAATATAAAAATTCTTTGAAAATAAAAGGTCGCACGATTCCGTTTATCAGTCGCTTAACAATCAACGATGCCAAATTTTCAAAAAATAAAAGTACGATTTCTTATGAGGCACCGAAGGTCGAAGCGGCACCGGATTCAATTTTTAACGTGAACAATTTGTCGCGGTGAAATACTTATCTCGGATTGCTTTCAGGAATGTCCTAGTCAATTTCCGGCATTCGCTGGCTGCTGTCCTTTCTATCACCGCGGCTTTTTTTGCTGTTGTCATCTTTGAGGGTTATATTTCTTATGTCTCGGAATTGTATCTGACGTCCTACGAATATCGCTCGATGCTTGGAGATGTTCTTGTGGAAAACAAGCTTTTGCATTCAAAAGAGGGCCGTGCCGATCCTTGGAAGTATTACCTGACAAAGGACCAGCAAAATAAAATTTCTCATTTTCTAGAAAGTCACCCTAGCTGGGTCAGCTCCACCGTCAGATCTTTATCTTTTCAAGGAATGGTGACGAACGGCAAAGTGTCCTCCATTTTTATCGCCAGAGCGCATGATATCGAAGCTGGACGAAAAATGCGCGGCCAGCTTTGGGAGTGGAACTCTATTTATGGAAAGCCCCTGCATCTAGGAACAAATAATCAAGTGGCGCTTTTAGGACAGGGCTTAGGACAAATTCTTGGCTGCTTGCCGGAGAAAAAAGGAAATGTGATGAATAGCGCCGGCAGCTATATTGCCAAAGATCGTGCTATCAGCTGTACGACGCCCGATATTCAGATGTCTGTTACGACCGATTCAGGACAACTGAATGCCATGGATTTTCAGGTGATCGGCTTGGTTGATGCAGGCTATCAGGAAATTGATAATAAATATATCGTACTTCCATTAGAAAGTGCTCAGCAGTTGGTGAATTCTGACAAGGTCACTTTGCAGACATTTTTGCTCTCTGATCAAACTAACAAGGCAGAGTTCACAAAATCTTTTTATCAAGAGGTCGGCAACAGTGAGCCCCAGTTAAAAATGGTGCCATGGCAAAACCACACCTCTGGCGAGCTGTATAAAAAAACCATGGAACTGTTATCAATTTTTAGGAATTTTGTTATTTTTGTGATTATTTCGATTTCGACCTTATCGGTCTTTAATAATTTGGTAAAGATCGTTAAGGAAAGAACTCGAGAAATTGGAACACTTCGAAGTCTTGGATTTTTAAAAAATCAAGTTCTAGGAATTTTTATTTTAGAATCAATTTTCTTAAGCTTGATTGGCTTGGGGTTGGGTGTACTTCTAAGCAGTATCGGCGCTTGGTTATTAAATCACAGTCAAATTTATTATCGTGCTGGCCTTTTATCGGAACCGGTTCTTTTCCAAGTCACTTTACAATTTAAAACTATGTTCTTGGCTGGCGGAATATTAATTGGGATTGCCGTTTTATCGTCCTACTTGGCTTGCGCTTCAACTGTGCGGAAGAAAATTATTGATTGTCTTACACATGCTTAAATTAGTTTCAATAATCATTCTGTGTCCCGTTTTATCGTGGGCGGCAAACTCAAGATTTGATCAAAGTTATGAAACTTATTTTAGCCTGCAGCAGAGTCCCTTTCACCAATCTGATCTGAATACAGATAATAAAATATTTCAGCTTCCTACCGAGACTGACGAGGTGGATTTTAGGCCCGATTTCAAATGGACCTTTTCAAGCAGTCACAAAATTGTTTTCCGTCCTCGCTACTTAATAGATCGAAAAGTTATTCAGCTAACAAATCCAGATATCAATCTGACGGGAACTCGGGGCAAAGCTGATATCACGGATTTTTTCGTCGAAGATCAATGGAACGATACCATTAAAACAGTGTTGGGGTTGCAA
>JAYWDA010000204.1:0-4850 GCA_043780105.1 Pseudobdellovibrionaceae bacterium
CGAGCTTCCCGGCGAATTAGTGACCAATGATGAACCTTCTGGCGCCACAGGGTCGGCCGTTCCTTTGGGGTCGGCAGCATCCACATTCAAGGTCACACCCCTAACCACCGCCGACACCGTCACCGCGAAACTTTCACGAATTAAAATTCGAATTCAATATGTTGAGGTCAACGAAGGCGTCTTAGCACAGATTTATTCTGAAAGTCGGGCCTCAGGCCAATTCAATTCTTTGGGCGATCATGTGGCGGGAATTTGGCCCCAAGCCAAAAAGAAAATCGCAAACTTACGAGGCTGGCAACTTCGCAGCAAAGAAGAAAAACCTTTCGACGAAGGCTCTACTTTGCAATTCTTTGCAGGGCTGCGAGGCAACGATCCAGAAAATGATTTAGGCTTTACAACTTATATGGAAGTGACTGGCGTGGACTTGCAAGGTCTGCACGGACACCTTGAAGTGGTGCGGGCTTGGCGTGACGTTGCTGGAACTGAGCCCAACTCAACAATTCAGCGACGATTTTATCCAGCTTCCATTGATTTAGCCGCAGATTCTTATTTTTTCATCGCAGGGGCTTTGCCGCGCGGAACCGGCATGGATAATGATCCGTACTTAACAAATATAGAGCCCTTTAAGCTTTTAAAAAATAAAAATCGATCTACCGAATTTCTGATTGTTGTGGATTTTGAGAAAGATTCTCAGTAAAAGAAGCCATGCAAAACTTCATGGAACATCATTACGGTCCGCGCGTTCATATTTTAAGCAATCCCTTCCTGCAGACTCTTTTAGCGCGGCTTTGCGCTCCCCAAACTGTTCAGCCTGAAATTGATCGCTTGGTCGAGCTGCTTTACACTCATCTGATCTCGATTGTTGTGAATAAGGAATTTGAAAAGAACGACCTAAATACCGCGACCCGCATGACCGCCACTCACCCAGAACAACGAGTTCAGGGAAAAGGAATTTCCACCCAGCAAAAAGCGGTTTGTGTGAATTTAGCCAGAGCAGGAACTTTTCCGAGCCATATTTGCTACCAGTTTTTGCACTATGCGCTGCCTCCAGAAAATATTCGTCAAGATCATATTTTTGCCAGTCGCCTGACTGATAATAAAAACCAAGTCAGCGGCACCGAGCTTGGCGGCACAAAAATCGGTGGCGAAATTGACAACAGATTTGTGATTTTCCCTGATCCCATGGGGGCAACAGGGAATACATTGGTCTCGGCGATTGAGTTTTATAAGCAGAAAATTAAAGGCCCCGCGCGTAAGTTTTTAGCCCTGCATTTGATTGTCACTCCTGAATATCTAAAGCGCGTCTTAGAAGCTCATTCAGATGTGGATATCTATTGCATTCGCCTTGACCGGGGACTGTCCTCTGAGGCAGCTTTAAGAGCGACACCAGGACAACTTTGGGATCAAGAAAAAGGTCTTAACGAAAACGATTACATTGTTCCAGGTGGCGGTGGATTTGGCGAAATTATGAACAACTCCTTCGTTTAAAAAAGGACCGAGGCAAAGAATGCAAGAATTAGACGTAAAACCTTATATCACTGAAACTCAGCTTCAAAGTAAGGTGGCTGAAATCGGCGCCGAGCTCACTAAAAAATTTAAAGGCGAAAACATCGTCGCCATCTGCGTTCTTAAGGGTGCTTTTATGTTTTACTCTGATCTGATTCGCCACATCGATGCCGATATCACTTGCGAATTTTTTGGTGTTTCTAGTTATAGCGGCATGAGCTCCTCCGGCGAAGTCAAAGTGACTTTGGATTTAACTCAGCCGATTGAAGGTAAACACGTGCTCTTGATCGAAGATATTGTCGATACCGGCCTAACAATGAATTATCTAAAAACAACTTTGATGGCGCGAAATCCTGCAAGCTTAACGACCATTGCACTGCTAGAAAAACCAGAAGCGTTGAAAGTGCCCTGCAAGTTAGATTACGTTGGTTTTAAAATCACTAACGAGTTTGTTGTAGGTTACGGCCTGGATTATCAGGGCTATTACCGTAATTTGCCATTCATTGGGCAAGTTCAAAATTTTCAGTAAAATTTCATTTCTGAGGAGACTCGATGAAAGCTTATCACGATCTTTTGCGTTTAGTTCTTGAGACCGGCCATGAAAAAATGGACCGCACCGGAACTGGAACCTTAAGTTTATTTGGGCACCAAATGCGCTTTGATTTGCGCCAAGGTTTTCCCCTGCTGACGACTAAAAAACTGCACCTTCGCTCGGTTATTCATGAGCTTCTTTGGTTTCTAAAAGGCGATACAAATATTAAATATTTGAATGATAATAAGGTTAGCATTTGGAACGAGTGGGCTGACGAAAACGGCGATCTGGGACCCGTTTATGGGCATCAGTGGCGTTCATGGCCGACCGCTGACGGGCGTGAAATTGATCAAATCACGAATGTGATCGAGGCTATTAAAGCCAACCCGAATTCTCGCAGACATTTGGTGGTGGCTTTTAATCCGGGCGACGTCGATAAAATGGCGCTGCCACCTTGCCATGCTTTTTTTCAATTTTATGTTCACGATGGTTTTTTAAGCTGTCAGCTTTATCAACGAAGTGCTGATCTTTTTTTAGGTGTGCCATTTAACATCGCAAGCTACGCGCTCCTAACCCATATGGTAGCGCAAGTTTGCGGATTGACTCCTTATGAATTCGTGCATACTTTCGGTGATGTTCACCTCTATAAAAATCACTTGGAACAGACAAAACTGCAGCTGCAAAGAACTCCAAAAACCTTGCCCAAGTTAAGCTTGAATCCAGAGATTAAAAATATCTACGACTTTAAATTTGAAGATATTCAAATTCTTGGCTACGAGCCAGATCCGGCCATCAAAGCCGAAGTTTCCGTATGATTTTTTCGCAAGTGGCGGCCATGGCTCGGAACCGAGTCATTGGAAAAGACAATCATTTGCCATGGAATCTACCAGAAGATATGAAATTTTTCCGCGAAGTCACCAAGGGCCATATTTTACTAATGGGTCGGAAGACGTTTGATTCTTTTCCGCAGCCTTTAAAAGGCCGATTGCATATCGTGGTTTCGCGGCAGGTTTTAACGTCAAAAGATCCAATGGTTATTTATGTGACAAGCTTAGAAAGCGCAATCGCTGAAATAAAAAAAGTCGCAAGCCAATGGCCCGAAGAAATTATGATTATTGGCGGCGGAGAAATTTACCGACAAACCCTTCCGCAAACAGGGCGTATTTACCTAACAGTGATTGACCAAGATTTCGAAGGCGATGCACGTTTTCCTGAATTCAGCGAAAACGAATTTGTGCTGACTGAAAATAAACAAAAAGACGGCCCGCTGCCATTCTCATTCCGCATCTACGATCGAAAAAAGTTTTGACACTTCCATTAACATTCTAAAAAGACCATGCCTCAGAATGAGATTCGACTCAGACATTCACTTCACAGCTGAAATTTTTCATAAAAAGACCGATTATAAAGGTATGAACGCTGAAAGACATCCCACTTCTGAAATTGCCCGCGTCCAAGTTTACGGTCGTATGGGAACCATGGTTGCAAAACTAAAAAATATTTCCGCCACAGGAAGTTTCTTTGAACTGGTCAATGGAGATTATGTGCCCAGAGAAGGTGATTTTATTCACGTCACTATTCAACTCCACACAGTCGGTCGCACGCACAACTTCGATGCTGAAGTCGCTTGGAATAACGCATTGGGCTTCGGTGTTTCATTCGTTAAAAAAGAAGAACTTCTGACAAAAATGATGCAAAAAAACTCTTAGGCTCCCGGCTAGACCTTTTGACAGTCACCCAGTCATTGCAACTTTAGATTTATCCTCCTATCGTTGATGTGGGGGGTTCATGAAATATTTTAAAATCGCAGCTCTTTTGATCGCAGGCTTTTCCATCGCTACCTTAGACAAGCATGACGATCACGTTCGCTATTGGATGAAAATTAAAGCCCAGAATAAATTTGAAAGAAGCGCCATTGCCAATGCGGGCCTTGCCATCGAAGGAGCTGGTTTAGACTATGTCTTTGCTGTTGGAACTTTTGATCAACTGCAAACTTGGAAAAATAAAAATTTAGTAGAATCCAGCTTTCCTTTAGAAAATATCTTGCGTGATTTCCCTACTGGCGACAGTCCCTTTCATAATTACGCTGAACTAACAAAAGCTCTGCAAGATCTGCACGCTCGCTTTCCCAGCATCACAACTTTGACGTCGATTGGAAAGTCTGTCGAAGGTCGCGATATTTGGGCGCTGCGTTTGTGTGGGCAGATGGATAAAGCCGATCAGCTGCCAGGTTCAATTTTTATGGGTGGACACCACGCGCGTGAACATTTATCCGTGGATACTCCCCTTCGAATTTTAGAAAATCTTTTATCTCGCTATGAAGCGCAAGATGCAAAAATAATGTCGCTGATTGAACACCGGGATATCCATTTTATTCCGGCTGTTAATCCAGACGGCCTTGAGTGGGATGTATCAACAGGATCTTATCAGTACTGGCGAAAGAATCGATCTCGAAACAGCACAGGAACTTACGGTGTCGATCTGAATCGAAACTATGGGTATATGTGGAACCATGGCGGCTCCAGCAGTGATTCCAACGATGACACTTTTATGGGGCCTTCGGCGTTCAGTGAACCTGAATCTCGAGCTATTCGTGACTATGTAGATACACATAAAAATTTAAACATACTGCTTTCTTTTCATACATTTTCAGAGCTGATTCTTTATCCCTGGGGCCATAAATATGATCACATCGAAGATAACGAAGACTTTCAAGTTCATCAAACCATGGCCCGCCAAATGGCAAAGTGGAATGGCTATACTCCCCAGCAAGCCTCTGAACTTTATATTGCAAGCGGCGACACCACTGATT